>JACPYM010000009.1 GCA_016196035.1 Acidobacteriota bacterium
CCCCATCCGGGGCGTGCGTGGCTGGCGTGCCGGGTTCCGGTGGTTGCGGCGAGGCCTCCACCACCGGCTAATCTCCCGCGCGCCTCCGGCGCAAAGAATTGTCAAATCCGAGCCGAACTTTCTTACTGCGTAACATCAGTTATCAAATCAAGTGCACGACAACCAATCCAATCCGCAATCCGCAATCCGCAATCCGCAATCCGTTTGCGGTTTAATCGCGGGCAATGGCCGCTTCCCCTTTCTAGTACTCGACGGCGCGCGCCGCGCCGGTGTCGAAATGGCCGTGGCCGCCATCTCGGAAGAAACCGACCCGCGCCTCGCCGAAATGGCGCAGACCATCGAATGGCTGGGCGTCGGCCAACTCGGCAAGCTCATCAAGTTCCTCAAACGCGCGGGCGTCACCCACGCGATCATGGCCGGGCAAGTCAAACACGTCCAGGTTTTCAAACTCAACGCGCTGCCCGATTTGCGCATGGCGCGGATGCTGGCGCGCTTGAAACGGCGCAACACCGACGCCTTGCTGGGCGCGGTCGCCGACGAACTCGCCAGCGAAGGTATCACGCTGCTTGATTCGACCACCTTCCTGCAACCGCTGCTCGCCCGCGCGAGCACGCTCACCAAGCGCGCGCCGAATAAACACGAACTGGCCGACATCGAATATGGCCTGCACGTCGCCCACGAACTCGCGCGGCTGGATTTGGGCCAAACCATCGTCGTCAAAGACCAAGCGGTCGTCGCGCTCGAAGCGATGGAAGGCACCGATGCCACCATTCGCCGCGCTTCGGAACTGGTGCGCGGGCGACCGCTCACCGTCATCAAAGTCGCCAAGCCGAATCAGGATATGCGCTTTGATGTGCCGGTGATCGGCCTGCAAACTATCGAGACGCTGAAAGTTTGTCACGTGACAGCGATGTCATTGACGGCGGATAAGACGCTGATCTTTGATCGCCAAGAAACGCTGCTGGCAGCAGATAAGAGCAAGATTGCGTTGGTGGCGCGGTGATTACTTCCACAAAGAGACACGAACGGGCACGAAGCATTTTGGAAACATTCGTGCCCGTTCGTGTCTCTTGTATGTTCGACAAGCTGCTAGCTTGTCGAACTTTTGGCCCACACCCTGTGGGAACAACGAAGACGCTGCAAGCCAACATCGTGGCTGACCCGTTTCGGTTTGATATCCAAGCTGCGACAAGCTGCCAGCTTGTCGCACAACTTAGCGTCTTCGTGGAAGGTTATCCTGAAACTTTCGCTGGTGTTCTAGCGGTGTGTTGCTGCGTTATGAAGAATTTTCGGCCTCAAATCCCGCCGTGCTATATTCACCCGCTGAGCGTATCGGCTGGCGCAAGGTTAAGACATAGATCAAGCAAGAAGAAAAGGAGCAACCATGAGAACGGAATTGCTGCGATTTAACGGAGGTGTCAAGCGAGATCCCGCCATTGATGCTTGGATGAAAGAACATCCAGGTGAATTGGGAGCCATCGCGCATCAGTGGTTTGAAGTGATGCGTGAGTGCGGGGACGAAGTCCGGGAGCTTTTACATGACGGCTGTCCAGTTGCATGTCTGGGAGATGCGCCCTTCGGCTATGTCAATGTATTCACCTCGCACGTCAACGTGGGGTTCTTTCACGGCGCAGCGTTGTCAGATCCGGCTCGCTTGTTGCAAGGCAATGGCAAATCCATGCGCCATGTGAAGCTGAGACCTGGAGCAGCCACAAGCGCCGCAGCGCTAAGCAGGCTCATAAATACGGCGTACTCGGATATAAAGGCGCGTGTCGAAAACGGCTAGTGACCTGCTGAGCGGCAACACAAGATTCGGACACTACAAAACTTTCGGCCCGCGCATCTTTTCCGCAAACATTGGCGGAAACGCCCGCGCCCGTCCTTGGCTATTCATCACAATGTGGTGCGTCTCGCCTGCGGCCAGCAACAATCCGTCACTCGCCCGCACAATTTCATAGGCAAAGCTGATCGCCCGGCTGCGCAATTCCAGCAGGCGCGAACGCACGATCAATTCGTCGTCATAGCGCGCCGGGTTGCGATACTTCACGCGGCACTCGGTGACGGGCAGAAAGGCGTCGGCTTCTTTTTCCATGTCGCGGTAGTTAAAGCCATAGTCACGGCACCATTCGACGCGCCCGACCTCAAACCAGATCAGGTAATTTGCGTGATAGACCACGCCCGCTTGATCGGTCTCGGCATAGCGCACGCGCACGCGCGTTTCGCTCCACTCATGATTTTGTGATCCTGTCATAGCTTTTCCCCGTATGTCCCACATGCTGGTACAGTACCGCGTGAAGTCAAAAAGGATCACGGTCATTTGATGAACGTCGAATTGTTAGTGAAACTCAGTCCCGTGGTGGTCGCCACGTTGCACGGTTACGGCGCGGCTTGGCTGGCGGTGCGGATGCTGTTTCGCCCGCGCCAGCCGCATTACATTTTCGGCTGGCAAATTCCGCTGACGCCAGGGATGCTGCCGAAAGAGCGGGCGCGCTTCATCGTCGCCCTCTCCGGAGCCATTGCCGAACGCCTGCTCAACATCGAAGTCATCGCCGCCGAATTGACCAAGCTCGATCTCGAAAGCGAAATCGCCGCGCTGGCCCAACGCGAATACACCAGCTTCACCAGCAATGAAACTGCACTGCAAGCCATCACCGAACACATGCGCGAGCGGCTCATCCAGCTTAGCCAGGCGGAAGAACCCAAGCAGGCCATCGTCCGTCAATTGCGCGGGATGATTGACCGCCAAACCGCCACTGCCGGGTTCGTGCGCCGCCTGGCCGCCGAATACTTGCTCGATCAGGAAACGCTGTACGCGCTGGTGGGCCGCGCGCTCGAAGGCCTGGCCGATGGCATCGCCGAAAGCTCTTATGTGCGCCACACCGTCAGCGAAGCGCTGGCGCAAATGCCGCAAAAGCTGCTCAAAGGGAATCGCCTCGTTTCGTCTTCCGCGATTGCCGATCTAGTCGAAACGCTCAGCCGCAAACTGGACGTGCGCGCCATCTTGATGAACCGCCTGAACGCCTTTTCCAATGAAGACATGGAAAACCTGGTCATGGAAACCGCCGGGCGCGAGATCAAAGCGATTGTCTGGTTTGGCGCGGGGATTGGGTTGGTGGTGGGCGTGTTACAGACGGCGCTGAATTTTGTTTGGTAGGCGGGCTGAATCAGTACGGCATTGTTCATTGTTCATTGTTCATTTGTCATTGCCCGGCAGCGCATTCCGCAATGAACAATGCGCCCCGGCGAAAGCCACCGGCTCTTGATTGAACAAGAGCCGGTGGCTTTTGTATTCAGGGGCTATCTGAAATTGATGAGCACTCCATTGGAAAGCTTCCCGTCCACACTCAGCGTCAGCGTTGTCTCGCCCGCGCCCGCCAGCCGCGCGGGCAGCGGCAGGTTGATTTGATCCAGCCCGGCCAAACCTTGCGCGCCCGCGAAATCCACCGGCAGGCGTTCGCGATCCAGATTGGCCGTCACGCGGCTCAACGCGCTGCGCCCGCGTATGCCCGTGCCGAATAAGACCAGGATGACTTGTTCGCCCGGATTGTTCACAACCAGCGGAATTGGCTGAAAGCGGTTGGTCGCGCGGTCGAGTTCGGCCGCCGGCTCGAAGCGTTGCGCGCCGTTCGACAACACGCGCAAGAGCACTGCCGCCGGCGCGCCTTGCCCGTTGGCGTTTGCCGTGAACAAGCCCGGTGCGACGGTTTCGATGGTGAGCACGCCAGTCGAAGTATTGCCGTCCGCGCTGGTGATGAGCACGGTGTATGGCCCGGCGGGCGTGCCGGCGGGCACCAGATAATTGATCTGGCTGGCCGAGACGAAAAAGAGTTGCGCCAGGCGTTCGACGCGCGCACCATCAATCAGCTTGACCGTCGTGCCGCCCAGTTCGGTGGGCAGCGGCGTCGTTGTCGCCGACACCGTGCGCGTCGCCAGCCGCGCGCCAAAGACGGCGACGATGCCGTTGGCCGCGAACTTGCCGGTGAACGAAGCCGCCGACAGATTCGCCAGCGGGCCATTGATCGTGAAGTTGCTGGCGCTGGATTCGCCGCCGCCGGGCGTAGGGTTGAAGAGCGTCACACGCGCTGTGCCCGCGTTGGCGATGTCAGCAGCGGCAATTTCCGCCGTTACGGTATTGCGTCCGGTCACAGTGGTCGTGAGTGCGCGCCCGTTCCAACGAATCACCGTATCGGCCACGAGGTTGTCGCCTGTGACCGTCAGCGTGAAGCGTTCGCCGCCCGCTAGTGCTGCGTTCGGCGCGAGCGCGGCAAGTGTCGGCAAAGGATTGGGCGCGACGGCGGCCTGGTTGATGAAATGGACTTGCCCGTTGTTGATGTCGCCGACCAACAGTTGCGCAGTGCGCGCCGCGCCGGTGTTGGCTTTGACGGCGTATTGCACCGTGCCATTGCCTTTCTGGCCGGGCGTTTGGCCGAAGAGCAACATGCCGCTTGGCGCGGTCGCCGTGATGCTCCACGGGCATTCGGCGTCGGTCGCCGTGACGTTGAAACTGCCGCCGCCGCCGCCCGCCGTAAAGCCGCGGTTCTGCGGATCAACGGTGAACTTGCAACCGCTGCGTTGTTGAATGGTGAAGGCATTGCCCGCGATGTTCAGGATGGCTTCGCGCGCGGGGCCGGCATTGGGCGCGATGGTGACGTTGACCATGCCATTGCCCGCGCCGGTTTCGCCCGCGTTGATCTTGATCCAACTGGCATAGCTGAACGCATTCCACGGGCAACCGGTTGTCGCGGCCACGGTGAAATTGATCGTCGTGCCCGCCGCCAGAATGATGTCCGGCGTCGGCGTCACCAGCGTGTTGCAATCCGACAGCAAACGGATTTTGTACGCGCCCAGCGCCGAAGCGCCGTTGTTGTGGCTGGCTTCGATGGTGGAGGTTCCCGTGGCGGTCAGCGTGAAAAAACCTTGCGGATAGGGAATGCGCGCGCGTCCGCCGTGCGCGTCCTGATTGATCAGCGTGCCCGTCGGACTGAGCAGCCGCAAGCGGGGCGTGAGTTCCGTGCTATCCATCTCGATGGCGATGCGCTGCCCGTTCGTGCCGCTGAAGGTGTAAAGGTCAGTGTAGGGAAATTCGTTGGCGTCGTTGGTCAGCGGCGCGCGGCAATCGGTGATGGACAAGCTGCCCGACAACACTTGTCCAGTTTGAATGGGCGCGGCGACGCATTGATGGGCCTGATGCACCTGAAGCTGCGGCCCGCCTGCCAGTTTGATGATGCCGGTGCGCGCGCCTGTGTCGGAAGTGAAGGCATCTACATCGGCGAGGATAGATTCCGTGGCGTCGCTGCCGCTGGTCTTGCGCAAGCGCAACCACGCGGAATCCGAACTGGCCGTCCACGCGCAACGGTCGGGATTGTTCAGCAGCGCCGCCGCGACGCCAGCTTTGGCGGGCAAAAATACATCGGTCTTGCTCAACGACAGATCGCACACTTGCTGCGCAGCCAGCGTGAACGCGCCTGCTTGATTGAGAATGGAAGTGGAAACTTCGATGATGTAAGAGCCGGTGTCCGGCAAGGTGAAAACGATTTGCGCGTTCGGGCCGCCGCCGCTGTCGTCATCCTCAGCCAGCAAGGTGCGCTTGCTGCCGTGGATCAAATACAGATAGCCGTCAAAGGCGCTGGAACTGAGCGTGAGTTTGACTCTCTGCCCGGCCTGCCCGTTGAACGTGAACACCTTGGCAAAAAAGCCTAGCCCGTAAACCCGCGAAGGCATCGCACTGGTCAGCGTATCGTTGATGACTTGCGGCGTGTTGACGCTGAGCGGCGGAATCGGTGGCGATGGCAAGCCGCGATCGCCCAGCACGACCCAGGTATCAATCTGCGGGTAAAAATCGCGGAAGCGTCCGTAGCGGCTGTTGATCTTGGTCGAGCAACTATCGAAATCAATTCCGCAACTCAGCACGCCAAAGAGCGCCTGCGAATCGGCGAAATACAAACCCGAACCGCTCGACCCCGGTTCCGTGATTCCGCTGCCCCAAAGTATGTCGTAGCCTTCATTCAACCCGGTGGCATCGCAGCCAAACTGGTTCAAGACCAAGCCGCCGTTGGAGCGCCGCAGAAACGAGCCGCGCGGATGATGCAAGCCGAACACGTTGGGGAAATCGGTGAGGCCGATTTCCTTGGTGCTCCAACCGGCGTAAACCTGGCCGGACGCTGCGCCATTGAGCACACGCAACAAGGTTTGATCCACGGCCTTGCGCGTGCGCAGCAAATACGTGCCGCGCGGCGTGATCGTGAAATTCGTTCCGGCCACGCCGCTGTTGCAGGCGCTGCTGCGATATTGCCAGGTCACTTGCACGGTCGCCGCTTGCGTAGCCGTGGCGATGCAATGGTTGGCCGTCAAAAAATACGGTGAACCCGGATCATTCACCGTCGTCAGCATCGTGCCCGAACATAACGCGCTTTTGCCGTCGCGCATAAAGCTGATCAACCCGACGGCGTTGTTGAGCGGATTCGGCGAACAATTCGCATCGTTGTGGCAACTCAATGGCTGCGTCTGCTCAGGGCTGAGCGCGCTTTCCAGTTTGGCCGCATCCAAAAAGGCCGTGAAGTGATGCGTGATTTCCGGGATGGCGAACGTGCCGCGCGGCGCGCCGTGCGGGCTGTAATGCTCGATGATCAACGTGTCGCCCTGCGCCGTCTCTGTCCAGAAATCGCCATGCGCGCCTTTCTCGCCGCGCGCTTGTCCCACCGGCCCGCGCCCGCGATAAGGGCCGCCGACCGGGCTGTTCGCGGCGTTGCCGTAAACGTAAACCGCTTCGCCCGCAGGCAAATCGAATTCGGTCAGGTGCGCGAACATTTCCAACGCGCCCGGCGATTGAATGGTGAGGATGCGCAACTCGCTGCCATCGTCGTTTTTGATGCGCCGCGCGAGCTTGCCTTGATTGACATCGGCGGACGCCAAACTCACTTTGCGCGCGACGCCGATGACGCCGGGTTCATAGGTTCTTTCAGTTGCCGGGTCGAACGCGGCCAGGCGGCGGCTGACGGTCAGGCTTTCCGCCGCGATGCCATAGCGGCGGCTCGGCAATTCGAGTTGCGCTTTGCCAGGCACGCCTTGTTCAAGCGCGTCAGGGCTGGTGCGCGCCGCGTCGGTTGCTGGCGCGCGCGCATAGGTCGGCGCGCTGGTTCCGTCGAATTGCACCTGCGACGCCGCCCGGCGTCCGTCCAGCAGGAAGAGGCAAAAACAGGACACGGCAAAGGCTGCGCACATGCGCAACGGCAGTGAGCCACAACAACGCAACAGGGATTTTTGCATAAGGCGCGTTCTCTCTTTAGATCGGATGGCAGAGCGGTGTACGGGAAAAAGCGCGCTCCGGGGCAGTACCGCGCGCGTCAGCAAGCGGAGACTCAGGGTGTGCCGTATTGCGTCAGCGTTGACGCACCGCTTGCTGACGCGCGCGGTACTGCTCCCAGCGCGCCGCCCGTACATTCAATTGCAAACTGATCTAGACCTTCAACCAAACGAAAACTGACGGCTGGCGCGAATGCCAGTTCAGCTTTCTTATCTAGTGGAGGCGTTGAAAGGCGCGGCATATTGCCAGGGCGGCGGATTTTTTTGCTGGCAAGGCGTTGTGTTGGCGTTTCAGCGCGCCTGCGGCAGAATGACGCGGCAATTTTTAGCAGGAGCCATGCAAGAGCAATGAAGCGAGCCTTATTTGTCTGTCTCTCATTTGTGTGTGGGCTGAGCCTGGCTCCGACGCCACCGCGTGCGCGCGCGCAAACCGCGCAAAGCGCCGTCGAACAACTGGCCGCCGCCCTCGCGCAAGCCAAAGACGAGGGCGCGCGTCAGGCATTGCTCGCTGCACAACCCGCGCTCGCCACGTCACAGTTGGTCAAAGCCTTGATGGATGCCAGCGATCCGCTGGCGGATAGCGGCCAGTATCACGCAGCCATCGCCCTGCGCGACTTCACGCTGGCACTGGCTGAACGCCTCAACGACCGCGAAAGCGCGGCCCGCTTGTTGCGCAAAATCGGCGGCGCGTATTACCGCTTGAACCAGTACGACAACGCGCGCGCTTACGGCGAACGCACACTCAAGCTGGCGACCGAATTGCAGCACACGGAAATCATCGGTTATGCGCATCACCTCTTCGCTAACATTCACAATTCGCGTGAAGAGTTCGCCCAAGCCGACGCCGAATTGCGCCTGGCGCTCGCCTGTTATGAGCAAAGCGAGCTGCTGACGCCGCAAGGGCAAACCTGGAACGACCTCGCCAACAATTACCGCAGTTGGGGCAAGTTCGCGCAGGCCGAAGCCGCGTTTGAACGCGCGCTGGCGTTGCATCAACAAACTGGCAATCAACGTTCGTTCGCCATCACGCTGTTGAATCAGGCGAATCTGTTTTACACGCGCTCTGATTACCTGCGCGCGCGGGCGCAATACCAGCGCGCTTATGAATTGCTGACGCAATTGCGGCTGACCCATTTCGCGCTGCTCGCGCTGGGCAACCTCGGCGTCGTCGAGCGCTTGCTGGGCAACACCGAAGAGGCCGAGGCCGCATTGCAGCGCACGCTCAAGACGCTGGCGGAAATCGGCGATGAGCAAGGTCAGTTTCCCGCGCTCACGGCGTTGGGCAATCTGTATTTCGCGCGCGGCGATGACGCGCGCGCCTGGGCGCAATACCAACGGCTGCGTAGCTTGGCCGAAAAACTCGGCAACAAGTTGAGCGTTGGCATTGCGCTGATGAATACGGCGGGTGTTTACGCCCGCAACAATCAACTGGCGTTGGCGCTCGACACCAATCGGCAGGCCTTGCCGCTATTCGAGCAATTGAATGACAAAACGCAACTCGCCGAACTCTGGCAAAAATTCGGCGACCTTTATGACACCAACGGCCAACTCACCGAAGCCCGCGCCGCCTGGCAAACGGCGTTGCAATACGCCGAGGCCGCCGGCGACCGCAAAGCGCAAGCCGGAATCTATGAAGCGCTGGCAAGCTCTCACCGCCGCCAGCAGCAATTCGCCGCCGCTGAGCAGGCGTTGCAACGCGCCACGCAACTGGCGCAGGCGGCCTCACTGCGCGTGAACCTATTGGGCTTGAACGCCGAGCGCGCCACCTTGCAGTTGGCGCGCGGCGAATTTGCCGCCGCCTTGCAAACCGCCGCGCAATTGCAAACCGAGGCCGCCGCCCTGGGGCACGAAGACGCTTTCCCCGAAGCCTATGTCGTCGCTGGCCGCGCGCAGCTCGCGCTCAAACAACCCGCCCAAGCCGAACGCGCGTTCACTCAGGCCATCCAGCTTGTCGAAAAGCTGCGCACGCAAACCGCCGGGAATGAGAGCGCGCGGCAAAGCTTTTTCAGTACGCGCCTCGCCGCGCATCAGGCGCTGTTGCCGCTGCTCATTCAACAGCAACGTCACGCTGAAGCCTTCACGCTGGCCGAACGCATGAAAGCCCGCGTGCTGCTCGACGTGTTGCAAACCGCCGGCGCGCGCCCCGCCAAAACGCTCACGCCCGTCGAACAGCAGCGCGAACGCGAACTCGCCGAAACACTCGCCAGTTTGAATGCGCAACTGCGCACCGAATTGACGGCGGAAAAAACCGACGCCCAACGCGCCGCCGACCTGACCATGCGCCGTGACCAGGCGCGGCTGGCGCGCGAGGCGTTCGAGACCCAGCTTTACACCGCGCATCCCGAATTGCGCACCCAACGCGGCGCGGCGCAGTTGCTCACGCTGACCGAGGCCAATGCCGTGTTGCCCGACACGCACACGGCCTGTCTCGAATTTGCCGCGACGGATGACCAGACGTTTCTGTTTGTGCTGACGCGCGGCGTCCAGGCTGCGGCGCTCAATGTCTATCCGCTCAACCTCACGCGCGCGGAACTCACGCGGCGCACTGAAAGCTTCCGGCAATTGCTGGCCGCGCGCGATCCGGCTTACAAACCGGCGGCGCGCGCGTTGTATGACGCGCTGCTCGCTCCGGCGCGGGCGGCGTTGTTAGGCAAAACGCGCCTGCTGATCGTGCCGGATGGCGCGCTCTGGGAATTGCCGTTTCAAGCGCTGGTGAATGAAACGGGCCGCCATTTGCTCGAAAGCTGCACCATTGCTTATGCCCCCTCGCTGACCGTGTTGCGCGAGATGCAGGCGCCACACCGCGCGCCCGCCGCCACGACCGGCTTGCTCGCCTTTGGCAATCCGCAATTCGGCAGCCGCCAAAACGAACCGCGCCAACTCGCCTTGCGCGCCGATCCGCGCACGCCGCTGCCCGAAGCCGAACGCGAAGTGAAGGCGCTGGCCCAGCTTTACGGCTCCGCGCACAGCCGCGTTTACATCGCCGCCGCCGCCAGCGAAACGCGCCTCAAAGCCGAAGCCGCCCAGGCGCGCGTGCTGCATTTCGCCACGCACGGCGTGTTGAACGACGCCGCGCCGCTCTATTCGCATCTGGTATTGGCGGCGGATGAAACTGGCGAAGACGGTTTGCTCGAAGCCTGGGAATTGATGCGCCTTGATCTGCACGCGGAACTGGCTGTGCTCTCGGCCTGCGAAACCGCGCGAGGCCGCGTCGGCGCGGGCGAAGGGCTGATCGGCCTGACCTGGGCGCTCTTTGTCGCCGGCTGCCCCGCGACGGTGGCGAGCCAGTGGAAAGTCGAAGCGGCCAGCACCGCGCAACTGATGATCGAATTTCATCGCCGCTTGAACGCTGCGCCGCACGTTGCCAAAGCCGAAGCCTTGCGCGCGGCGGCGTTGAAGCTGCTGGCGAGCGAAACGTATCGCCATCCGTTTTATTGGGCGGGGTTCGTGCTGCTGGGCGATGGATTGTAGTTTGCCGCTATTGATTCAGACTGCGCCGTTGCGTCCGCAAATCATTCAACAACTGCTTGGCGAGGGGCGCTTGCGGATTCGCTTGCGCCAGCTTTTGCAATTCGCGTTCAGCCTCATCAAACAAACCGGCCTGCGCATACAACAAGCCCAGCAACAAATTGGAAACTGGCGTGCGGCGGCGCGCGGCGGCGATTTCATCGGCTTTGGCTTGGTCGAGGATTTTGAAGCGCGCTTCGGGCGCGGGTGCGACCGGAGCTTTGATTTCCTGGCCGTCTTTGCTGGCGGTGACTTGCCACAGATAAACCCGTTCGCGCGGCAACGGTTGCGGCGGCGTCCAGGTAGTCGTGCTCAAATCCTGGCTTTGCGCCACGCTTTCGTAATTGGCGGTAAAAATCGTGACGCGGTAACTGGTGGCATTTTTCAACGGCTGCCAGCGCAATTGCGGACGATCGGCCAACACGACTTTACCGACGGGCGCGCGCAATGCGAAGGTTTCGCCGCCAGCAGGCGCGCCCAGCAATACATCGGGCCGGTTGCCCAGCGGCGCGGGCGCGGCGGGCAGCGTGACTTTGCCCGCCTGCAAGGCCAGCAGCACCAGTTGTCGTTGCGGCGGATTGATCTCTGTGAGGCCGTTGAGTTGGCCCTGGCGATCAAGCGTGATTTGCGTGGCGCCATCGGTCAGCGCGGCGATCAGGTTGGCTGGCTCGGGTGTGGGCGCGGTGGGTGGTGCGGCGAACGGGTTGGGCAACGGGGCGTTGCGTGTTTGCGCGGCGAGCAATTCGGTTTGCAAGCGCGCCTTGTCACGCTGCGCGGTGGCGAGTTGCGCGCGCAAGTCCGTGACTTCCTGCCGCAGGTTGCGTGTGGCCAGCCAAGCGACGAGCAAGCAGGCCGCCGCCGTGGCCGCCAATTGCAATGGCCAGCGCCAGCCGCTGGGTTGCCACCAGGCGCGCTCTTGTTTGCGCCGCACAGGCTGGGCGGGCGCGACATGCACGACTTCAGCGTCGTCAAGTTCACGGCGAAAGGCGCGCAGATCGTTTAGTTCCGCCGTGCAGTTGCGGCATTCGCGCAAATGCATTTCGGCGAGTTCACGCGCGGGCGCGGCGAGTTGCCGATCTACATACGCCGCCAATTCTTCATACGCGAGGTGCTGTGCTTCGACGTCCGCCAACGCTGTTTGCAGGGCGGCGAGGCTGGCGGCGGTTTCAGTGCTTTCAGTGAGCCGCGTTTGGCAGGCCGCACAGTTTTGTAAATGCGCGTCGAGTTGCCACAACTCCGCCGCGTCCAACGCGCGTTGGCGGTACCGTGTCAGCAGGTTGTCGGTCAGATGTTCAGTCAATGCTTTGTTCAGCCTCCCGTTCGTAGAGACGCGCAACCGCGGCGCATATTGCCAACGGCCAGAGATAAAGAAGAGATCAAGAAGACGAAAAGTTACGGCTCGCCCAAGCGCCGCGCCAACCGGCGACGGGCGGCCAGCCGCAAATTGATGACCTGTTGCCGCGTGATTCCCAAATGCGCCGCCAGCGTCAAATCATCGAGCGGCAAGTGGTTCCATAATTCCACCAGTTCAGCCAGGCTCAATTCCAACACCGCCGCCAATGTGCGCAAGCCCGCAATGCCCGTCAGATGAAAGAGCGCGAGTTGATTGCCGCCCTCCGGGTCGCGCAGGTTGAGCAGCAACGCGCGGCGTTGCGGCAGTGGCAACAAGCCGATTTCAGCCCAGAGCGTTTGCAAATAGGCGCGCCGCTCGAACGCCGTTTCCGCACTGGGACACGGATCGGCGAGGCTGTCCACTGTTTTTGCGGCAGCGGGTTCATCGTGAATCTCCAACACCTCAGCGAATAGATTCACCAGTTCGTCTAATTCGACCGGTTGATTGAGTTGCGCAAAGACAGCGGCGGTCAAATCGCGCAATGTGCGTGTGCGCGGCAACGCGGCACGGCAGGCGTCAAGCTGCGCCGTCGTGGCAGCGGTGGATGGGCGCGTTTGCCAAGCGCTGCGCCCGCACCACCAGACGCGCGGTCGCGCTTCCCACAGCGCCCAGCCGCCGGTGTGGGTCAACAGATAACGCACGCGGTTTTTGAGCGCGTGCCGTTGCGGCTGGCGCTGGCGCTGCCATTCGGCGCAGGTGTTGAACGCCACCACCGCCACATAGCCGGGAAAATCTTCCAGCGGCGATTCAGCGGTCGCGCGCAAGCGGGCCAGCAGTTTGGCGTGGATTTGCTGCTGCACTTCGAGCAGGTCATCGGTCGAGGCTTGCCCCCACAGCTTTTGTTTCAAGATAACTTGGATGAGCGGGGCGGCATGCGCGGCCAGCAGTTCCGTCAGCCACGCCTGGCGCGCGGCGGGCGCAGCGGCTTGCTGGTAATGTTCGTAGGCAGTGTGCGCGGCGGATGTGCTCAGCGGCTTCAGCATCGGGATGAGAGATAACGCAACGCACCGGAAAAGGGAAGCTGGTGGATGGCTTTGCTACAACACTCACTGGACAATAACTCGGTTAAAGAAATCACGGGGACGCGAGGAATACTGGGAAAGCCGATAACCTGCTGATCTTCCCAGTGCGCCCCGTGTCTCCCGTGGTTTCTTTCTAGTACTCCATCAAGCTGTAAGTGATGGATGATGAGAGCGCCTCCGGGATGTCGGGCGGGATTTAATCCCGCCCTACATCCCTCATTTTCAGCTTGATGGAGTACTAGCGCTGAATTATTGCAAGGCTTCTTCCAGCAGCGCCGCCAGACGCCAGCCTGCTTTGTGAATCTCGTCTTTGACAATGGCCGCCGCCCACAGCGCGTAAAACGTTCCGCCCGGCACGATTTTCTCTTCGGCCCGTCCGCTGGTGATGTCCTCGTGGCCGGCGGTGGCGACGATGTTTTTGAATTCCAGCCGCTCGTGGGCTTCGCGGGCGGCCAGCAGGGTTTCGTTGGCGACCTGCTCGGCCCAGGTTTCCGCGCCACCCGTCAATTGCCAATTCGCTGGTTCTTTGGCGACCAACCGTTGCGCGATCCGCGCGTTCGTGCTGGTCGTGCCAAACGCATTTTCCACCGTCTGGCCGTCCCAATAGGAGTGAAACTTCCCGGCGGACGTCTCCTTGCCCTTCATCAACGTGAAGAGGGTGAGTTTGTTGCCGCCCTGATCCGCAAAGCCATGATTGGCGGCGGTCGGTTCCAATGTCGCGCCGCTTGCATCAAAGTATTCCGCGCCGACGTGCAGCGGCTGGTGAATGTCGCCCAGGTAATGCGCCAGCAAGATCACGGCGACCGCTTTGGTGATGGCACGGTCGTTCTTTTCCGGCTCGTCGCCTTTCAGCACGCGCAAGCAGAAGGGAATCATCTGGACAATATCGAATTGCGACCGCCCCACCGGCCCGTCCGCATACTTTTCGCTGCCCAGCACAGGAACATCCGTGTAGTGAGATTCATGGTGCGAGGGGTGACCGCTGCACGGATTCATTCGCACAAACGCGCGCAGTTCGGAGTTGATGCGTTTCTTCGCCGTGACCGGCGTAGTGCTGGGATGGCTGTTACTGCAACTATCCCAGGACTTGATCGCGTCGGGTAGCGTGGCAGCTTGCTCCAGAGTTAAGCCATCCAGGATTAACTTGAGCTTGTCCGCGACCGCCTTGTTCTTAGCCAGCCGCTTGTCGGCGATGGCGCCGACCAACTGATGCCCGCGCGGCCCGTAAGGGTACCCGGTCACGGCGCACAGACTAACAGCGAGTAACACAGTCAGAAACTTTTTCATGGTATTTATTCTTGGAGGATTGCTGGGCAGTCGCGCCAAGAAATCTCCTTTCTCGGTGGTTTGAGGTTGTGGGTTGCGCGTCGTGCGAACGCACCGGGTAACAAACCCTAACAGCAAGTTGGTGTATCGCGAAAACAGAGCCGCACGCCTGGGGGCTGGATGTTACTTAAAAGCTTGCTGAATCGCGCGCCTGAGCAAACAATGAGTTCATAGCTAGCCCCTAAGCTCAGTTACTTGACATCTGTTCAACCGTAGCCGCGCCTGTAACATTGGCATCAAGCACAACCATCGTTGGCGCGGCTACGGTTGAACAGATGTTAGGTGCATCTTCGCCCAACAAAACATGATATTAGTGACTCCATGTATGTTGTCTAATCTGTCACTCATCCTGGTTCTTTGTCCGCTCAATGCCAAATCGTATTGCAGCTTCAAGTATCTCAATCCTAATATCTTCAAGTTTCTTGAATTTGATGCAGTACCCAGTTATGCTTGCCTTACCAATATCCTTTCCATATGTCTCTACGAGGTATTTCGCATCGTCAATCCCAAGGATATAGACAGAGATTCCTGATGTGTTTGCGCTGATACCAATCTGATAGAACTCTCTAGTCTTTCCGTTGGCGTATTTCATTGTCTGAGTCCCGTATCCCACATTGGGATTGGAGACAATCTTTCCACTCTCGTCTTTGCCATCCAGGAACCACAATTTACATTTCGGCATTACCTTCAGAATGATGCGGTGCAATTCCTGCATATCGATTCGTTTTGGTTCAACTTGACTATCGATGTACTTGTTGATTATTTCGTCAACGGTCATTTCGAATTCTCTCCTTTTTCTCAAATTGATCTATTGCAAGACTTTGGAATCGGTTCTCTTTGCGAACTAAGTATCATTTCTTCGCGATCAACACTAGGAGTCCGCTTTTTCTGGTACCGCGCCCGCAGGGTCCACCTAACGGCTCAATTAACCGGGCCGCGCCTGAGATGTGGAGGTAGTCGAAGCACTCGTTGGCGCGGCTCCAGTTGAACAGATGTTAGGAGGCCTGAGTGCCGCCATCAGCGGGGTTCGTTCGGCAGCATTCTGACGCCTACTTCGCCTAGTGGCAGAACAGTATGGGAACAAAAGCTCAGGATAAACAGCGCGCTACCGACCGCGCTGTCTGCAAGTATGATTCTGATTTCTTTTTTCCTAAGTGGTTGTATACAGTTTACCGCCCAAGATCGTCATTGGAAGTAAAAGCGCCGTGAAGATAACGTGATACCAAACGGGAACATACGGCCAGGACATAACCGCCTTCAGTAAACCAAGGGCCAGCAGCAGAAAGCCGAGGACTAGCGGCGCGCGTTGGTTTCCACCGGCGCTCAGCGCGGCCAGAAATCCGGACATCACCGAGACTATTGAACCGAGGACAATATGCGTGAGAAGCATCCTCGTGTCCGCTGTGAACTGACCACCATTGGTAATGGCCGCTTCGAACGCGCGTTGATGAGTGCCGAACTCCGGCCAAATGGCCGAAAGAATCTTCTCGCTTCCGAACCACACTATCGCCCAAGCAAAAAATCCGGCAATCACGCCCAAAACGATTCGTACCATAGACTCCTCCTATTTATTTCTTTGCAATGTCTTCACCAAGAATCAGCGCGTAACCGTTTGGGCCCTTTATCCCAAACTCATACATCTGATAGGCCATGTCCTGCGGTGGTAACATCACTTCAGCTTTATCTTTCAGGCTGCCCCAAAGCTCAGCGATGTTCGATACCGCCGATCAGAATTGCCAGGAACTCGTATGTCACAGCCTTGTCCGCCTAACAACCTGTTCACCGGGCCCCGTTGTAACACTCATTGAAATTTATCCCACTCGTTACGCGGCTACGGTGGAACAGATGTTAGGCCGCAGATTCGTGCTGAGGCCGACTGCCCTGATCATTGGCCGACAGGCGGTTGCCAAAGTTCTACTTTGTTTCCTTCTGGATCAATGACCCAGGCAAACTTCCCATACTCAGATTCGTCAATCTTCTCGAGCACATTGCAGCCTTCTTCCTTCAAGACCTTGACCAAGGCGTGGAGGTCTTCCACTCGGTAGTTGACCATGAAGGAAGCAGAGCTTGGAGCAAAGTGATTACTTTCTTGCGGATTGATTAACCAGGCAGTTGTGCCTGCCACCGGCTTGCCCTCGGCGTCGGTCCAATCGAAGGCAGCTCCGCCCCAGGCTTGGACAGCGATTCCCAAGTGCTGCTTGTACCAAGCCTGTAGCGCCGGAGCGTCTTTGGCTTTGAAGAAGATACCGCCAATGCCAGTGACTCGCTTCATTGTGTTATCCATATTTCTCCTATGTTTTGATACTGCCGGGTTCTTGTAGTTTGCTAAGTCACGAAGGCCGAACGACAAGTTAACCGTGCCGCGCCTGTAACATTAGTGGTCAAGCACAACGCTTGTTGGCGCGGCTACGGTTGAACAGATGTTCGGTGCAGCATAATCATTTATATTCGCTGAAATTAAAGGCTGAACAACTTTCGCAGTCTATTTTCAATTTCCGTCTGTTGCGCTAATGATAACTCGCCTAGCTGACGCAGAACGATTGATTTTGTGACTGTCATTAAACGATGAAGGCGAATGGTTGAAGACACTTTTAAGCCGGTGGTCGCAAAGTCCGCGTCCGACTTATCAATCACAAAATCGGTTGGTGAGGCACTCGCCGAAACTTGACTCGTAATAAAAGCCAGAACGATATGACTGTGCGGTTTGATTTCATCGGTCAAACGTAGTTGATTAGCGGCCTCTCTTGCCAAAATCAACTATTGAATTTAGATTGCCTGCCGCAATGAATCCCAATCTCACTCCTTCACGATTGAGTTATGAGCAACTGCTCGAACTGGTTCAGCAATTGATTGCTGAGAA
>JACPYM010000010.1 GCA_016196035.1 Acidobacteriota bacterium
CCCGCTCGACAAAATCGGGATGTCGCCCGCCTGTCCCCAGACTTGCACCAGATAGGTGCCGTTCGAACTACGCAAGACATAAAACGTGCCGTTGTTGGGCCGCCAGACGCCGATGTCAACTTTGCTGTCGCCGTCATAATCGCCCGGCGTCGGCAGGTCTGTGCCCACACCCCAGGCTTGTATTTGCGTCGCGCCATTCGAGCTTTTTTGAATCAGCCAGTCGCCCGTCGCGCGCCGGAAGACGGCCAGATCGGTCTTGCCGTCGCCGTCATAATCGGCGGGCACGGGTTGATCGTTGAATTGTGCCGCGCTCGATCCCCATTGGGTGATTTGCGGCTGATTGTCCGACGAACGTTTGATGTACCAGTTGCCATCGCTGGGCCGCCAGACCGCGATGTCGGTCTTGCCGTCGCCGTCATAATCGCCGGGCACCAACAAATCGCTCGCCAGGCCCCAGGCTGTGATTTGATAGCCATTGTCAGACGAACGCTTGATATACCAATTGCCGTCGCTGGGCCTGAAGACGGCGGCATCGGTCTTGCCGTCACCGTCATAATCGCCCGGCACCGGCACATCGCCCGCCGTGCCCCAGGCAATCACCTGGTAGGCGCCATCCGACGAACGTTTGATATACCAATTGCCGTCGCCGGGCCGCCAGACAGCCAGGTCGGTTTTGTGGTCGCCGTCATAATCGCCCGACCAATTGCCGTCGCTGGGCCGCCAGACTGAAATATCGCTCTTGCCGTCGCCGTCAAAATCCGCTTTGGCCGCTTGCACCAGCAGCGCCGCATTGACCGTGGCGGTTGAATTCAATGTGCCATCCGCCTTGGGCAACGTTGTGGGGCTGGCGGGTGCGAGGCTCTTTTCAGCCGTCCGGTTCAACGTTTCGTTGGGGGCCGCCGCGCCGCCGCTATTCTGCCCGCTATAGACCACCTGCTTGACCTGGTCGGCCTGATTATAGGCATAGCTCAGCCCGAAGACTTTCCCGGCCAGCCCGCTGAAGGTGCGCGTCTCGCTCTGCAATTGGCGGAAGCTGTTATAGGCGTAATTCGTTTGCCCTTCGCCATCGGTCATCCGGGTGCGCGCGCCATACTCGTCGTATTGATAACCCACGCCCGGCGTCGCGTCGCTGTAAGCCAGCGTCGTGGGCAGATTGCGTTTGTCGTAGGTGTAGGTCGTCGTCTTGCCGTTGGCGTTGGTCACGGACGCCAGCAAATCATTCGTGTTGTAGGTATAGTTCACCTCGCCCGCTTCCGGCGTCGTCTCCTTTTTCAGCAGCCCATAACCGTCATACTCGAAGGTGCGCGTCTGCGTCGGCAGGTTGCCGGCGTTATAAGTCGCCGTGTGCGTAATCATTGTCAGCCGGTCTAACTCGTCGTAGCTGTACACGGCCCTGCTATAGACGCCATCCGACGCCTGCCCGTTTGGTTCCACGGCTTCGGCCAAACGGCCAAAAGTGTCCGTCTTGGTTTCGGTGTAATTGCCCAACTCATCAGTCACACGCTTGCTCATATTGCCCGCACAGCCACAGCCTTCATAATCCACATGCACTTCGTTGTTATCCGGCTTCTTGGCCATGATCATGCGCGAAAACGTGTCGTAACTGATCGTGGTAAACAGCCAACTGGCCGAGGCGTCTTCCGCCGCAGGAGCAAAGCTGCCATTGATCGCCAGTACGTTGGACGAATCTTTGACGCGCCCCAATTTGTCGTAGGCAAACAACTGCCCGGCATATTTGCCGCTCACGGCGTCCGGGTGGTCGCTGGCTTTTTTGAATGGATGGCCCGCACCGTCCATCAAGTCCCATTTGAAGCGCACCTTACCCGACTCGATCTGTTGCTTTGTCCCGACGACTAACAGGTTGTCCCAGTAATGGGTCTCGACAAAACCACCATCAGGTCGAGTCGTCTTTTTCGGACGATCTGTGCCAGCGTCGTACTCAGTCTCGACCACTTGTTGCCACTGAGTACCGCTGGGGATGTTGAACGTCTTGCGCACATTGCCCGTGTAATAGTCGTACCAGCCGCCGGACTTGAACAAAGCGGGGTCAGTCGTCGTGAAGGGGTACACGTGCGTCGGCCCTACGTTCGCCGGTTTGTTTGCATAATTGTCCGCGTAATCAATTTGTTTGCGATTGCCTGCCGCGTCGGCTTCGCCGCGCAGGTTGCCGTTGGTGTCGTAAAAGACCCGCTTGAGGGTGCGCGTTTGGTTGGTATCGGCCACATTGGTTTGCACCACGCTGGTCAGATTGCCGCGCGTTGTAAAGGTGTTGCTGTAGGCATTCTCGTGTTGAATCACACCCGGTTCGTCTTTCAAGTATTCGGCTACCTGATTGTTGGAATCAGTATAGCTGCCGGTCTGGTCATAAACGTTTTGCACGCGTGACAGCAGCGTACCATTGCCCTTAAATACCGACACTTGCAACGGCAAGCCCAGCATGCGCGTCGCCGTTTCAGGCAACCCCGGCAAGGGCGGTAGATCATAGTTGAGGTAGGTCGTTTCGGTGTAACGGTACACACCGCCACCACTCTCCGGTTGGTCGTTCTGCCGCACCGGCAACCACATCCCATAAAATTGATCATACACCGTACTGCTTTTGCGGATCAGCGGCGACCCGCTGACCGACAGGTCCCAGATTTCCGAGGCCACCACGCGCGGATTGGAACGATAGGATAACCCGCTGTCCTGTTGATAGGTGGTAATGACGCGCTTGAGATAATTGTCCGCGCCGTATTGATAGGTCTGCAACTCCGTGGTCAACCCGTTGAGGATCGCTTGATATGTGCGTTCGCTGTTATCCGTCACGCCCCGTCCGAAATTGCCGAGAATATAGTTGTAAGTCACACCTTGCCAGTTTTCCGCCCACTCCGTCCGCGAGAGCAAAAGCGTCGGCGCATAGTATGTGTCATACCCAAACACGGTTGACGCGACTTGCCGGGCATTCTCTTGCCCGATCGCCGGCGTCCATTTGGAGATTCCCGCAATTTGCCCGTAGCTGTTAAAGGTGAACCGCATGCTCGCGCCCGTCGGATAGCTGAGGCGTGACAGCAGCCACACTTGCGGGTTATTCGACAACGCCGGATCAGTCACGCCGAAATTGGTTTGCAACGTCACCGGCGCATAATCCAGCCGCACGAAATAAAAAGCCCCTGCGGGACGCTCCTGCTTGATCCCGGTCAGGCGATTGTCGGTGTACTCAAAATCAATCCGCCGTCCCGCCGTGTCCGTCACAGAATCCAGCACCTTGCGCTCGTTGCCGGTCACAAACGTCAGCGTCTTGTAAACGATGGTGAGGTAGTTGCCATTACGGTCGGTAATCCTGGTCGGCAGCAACAGAAAATCATAGTTGCCGGACGACATCGAACTGTCGCCAAAAAGTACCTTGGTACCATTGGGGAAGCTCAAAACATGGCTGGTTTGATCGAACTGCAAATAGGTGCCGTCATAACTTTCCAACAACGTCGTCGGCCCATCCACCGCCAAGTCATGCCGCGTGCCATCCGGGGCCAGATAGATCGCGCTGGCTTTGCCCGTCACGCCATTGGCATACAACTGATTACCGGCGCCCCGGAATTGAATCGCCCCAAAGCCCAAGCGCCAGCCCGGCGCCGGAAAACCGTGATCCACATTGAAGGTCGTCCCGGCGCTGCTGGTTTGCCAAAGGTTGTTGCTGTAACTCAACGCCAACCCCACCCCCAAACCCGCGCGCCCGGCCAGATTCAAGACGGGCACACTGAGGTTAAAGCGCCGCTGCAATAAATCCACTGACAGGCCGCCCGTGACCGAGTTGCTCACCGTCGGATCAGGCGCTTGCAAGGGCAACGCGCCGACCGGCCCCGCCGCATTATCCGGTTGCACCGCGGCGGTCAAATAATTGTCGTAGCTATTCGCATTGACCGGCTTGGGGTCTTCATAACTCGCGTCGGGCCGGCTGCCTGGCTGATACGCATTGGGCGCGGCGGGTGTCGTGCCGCGCAAAGTGTCCAGATTGACGCCTGTTTGAAACAGGCCGGTCAGCTTGCGCCAAACCAAGGCCAATGCTGCTAACTGCGGGGGGGGGCTGAAGTTACGTGGATGTAGCTGATTCTTGGGCGTGGCGGCCCGGACGGCTTTGGGCTGTAGGGCCAGCAGCGGCGCGTAAAACAGACTGACGATCAACAAGGCGGTCAAAGTGTTTTGTGTGGCGGATGCACGAAATTGGCGTTGGCGCATGACTCACTCCCCTTGGCAAAGACTGACGAGAACAATCTATGTTACTCGCGGCAGTTACACTTCGACCTCTATAGGCACAAGCGAAGCTGCTGCCCGATAACACAATGTTACTTTTGCTGATGCAATAACCTCCGGCTTACCGTGCCGGATTTGAGACAGAAGCGAAAAAGAACAGGTTAAGTTAAAAGTTGTTTGGCCCGAATTGTTGAATTGCCTGCTGCGTTACACGGCTTGGGTGCACAACGCATTGGGCTGGCTTATACGCCTATGTTACTCGTCTGTCAATTGGAAAAATTTACGCAGTCGGAGTAGTTTCCACCACTGCGTTTCTGTTACTTCGTTGGGTGTTACACCGGCAAGTAAAATTTGCCTGTCAGCGTAGTGGCGCTGGCAGTGCGGTGCTGGCGTGAACCACGTGTGTCCCGGCGGAACATTCAAAGGTGGCTGTCTGTGTCGCTGGAAAGCGCGGTGTAGCTCGCAACCCTGCTTCCTGCTGAAAAATTTACAGCGGATCTTTTTCACACGCGCCAATTGACAGAACGGTTAAGCAGCTAATATATTAGCTGCTTAAATATGTACTGCTGAATTTTGGATTTGGAGCAAGCCAGGTTTGCAAGGGAAACGACATGGCGACGGCGGAACCTTTCATCATCAATAAAGCGAGAATCAGCGATCAGGTTTACGACTACTTGCGCGGTGAGATTTTGACGGGGCGTTTTGCGCCGGGCCAGCGGTTGAATCTGGAAGAACTGGTTGAGCGGCTCAAAATCTCGAAGATGCCGGTCAAAGAGGCCATCGGGCGTTTGGCGGTGGATGGCTTGCTGGATGTGCAGGCGCAGCGCGGCACCTTTGTCAGCCGGGTTGATCCGCGCGAATTGCAAGAAACCTTTGCCGTGCGTTGTGCGCTGGAGGTGCTGGCGGGTGAACTCGCCGTCGAGCGCATCAAGAAAGCTGACCTCGAAAAGTTAAGCAAGCTAATCGCCGAGATGGAGCAGTCCACCAGTCAAACCGATGTGGGCCGTCATCTGGAATTGAATTTTCAGTTTCACGGGTTGCTGGTTGAACTCGCAGACAATCGCAAGCTGATCGAGATGTATCACCGCTTGCGCACGCCCATTCAAATCGCAGGCATTCATTATCGTTCGGAAAGCTGGGTGGAGCGCGTCGCGCAGGAACAAAAGGAACATCGCGCCATCGTGCGCGCCTTACAACAAAAAGATGCGGGGGCCGTGGCGCGCGCCATCCGCGAACATCTCAAACGTGGCGGGGCTTCTTTGCTGGCAGAAGTAAAACGTTCGATCAAGCAGGATTCCTAACCGATCCCATCAATTCAACGCAACGCGCAGCAGGCGGTTTCAACCGGGAGCGTACTTTGGCGAGTGGCGGCCCCGATGAAACCGGGCTTGCTGTGCGTCCACCAATGGAGGCACAAGATGAAGCTGTTCCACCTCGTTTCCCATCGGCGAGCATTACTTAAAGGCTTGTCCCAAGGGCTGTCAATGCTGCTGCCAATGTTGCTGCTGGCTTTGCTGCTCAGTTCCACGGCACTGGCTCAACGCGGACGCGGCACCATCCTCGGCACGGTGACCGATGCCGGCGGCGCGGTCGTGCCGGGCGTGACCGTGACGATCACCAACACGGCGACCAATGTGGTGACGACGGCCATTACCAACGATGATGGCAATTATGTGACGCCGAATTTGCAGGTGGGCGCGTATTCCGTGGCCGTCACCAAGCAAGGTTTCAAAAAAGCCCTGCGCAGCGGCATCACGCTGGAAGTGGATCAGCGCGCCGAGATCAACCTGACGCTCGAAACCGGCGCGGTCAGCGAAACCATCGAAGTCAGCAGCCAGGCTTCACTGGTAGACACCACGACCGCGACTTTCGGCAAGGTCATTGAGAATCGTCGGGTGGAAGAATTGCCGGTCAATGGCCGCAACGCGCTCAGCCTGGTGTTGCTCGCGCCCGCCGTGCAATCCGGCATTGGGCCGACGGCTTCCGGTTTCGCGGATCGCGGTACCCAGATTTCTTTTATTCGCATCAACGGCAGCCCGTTTGCCGCGAACAATCTGGTGGTTGACGGTCTGAGCAGCGTCAATGCGTATGTGCCTGACGTGAATATCAACCCGAACGTAGATTCGGTGCAGGAGTTCAAAGTCCAGACCAACACGATGTCGGCGGAATACGGCTTCACGCTGGGCGGCGTGGTCAACCTCGTCACCAAAGCTGGCACGAATGCCTATCACGGCACGCTCTATGAATTCTTCCGCAATAACGCGCTCGACGCCAATTCGTGGGCGAATAACCGCGCGGTACGACCGATTCAACCGTTGCGTTATAACCAGTACGGCGGTTCGATTGGCGGGCCGCTTCGCCTGCCCGGCAAAGTGTTTGGGCCGCTGGGTTATGACGGCCGCGACCGCAGCTTTTTCTTTTACAACTACGAAGGCTATCGCTTCGTGACCAACGCTTCGGGTTTTTACACGCTGCCGACCGAGGCGTTTCGCAACGGCGACTTTTCCAAACTGGCCGATGCGACCGGCAAACCGATCATCATTTACGACCCGGTGACGACGCGGGCGAATCCGGGCGGCAATGGGTTTCTGCGCGATCCATTTCCGAACAACATCATTCCCGCCAACCGCCTCGATCCGGTCTCAAAGAACATCCTGAAATTCTATCCGCTGCCCAACCGCACGCCGGACAATGCCTTTACCAATCTGAACAATTACTTCGGCGCGGTCAGCAACAAGCGCACGCTGAGCAATCACACCGCGCGCTTTGACCATCGCTTTTCCGAAAAGAACAACTTCACGGCGCGCTATTCGTTTTATAAGCAGTACACCGATCAGGGCACCTCGAATCTTTATCCTGACCCAGTCATCCGGCAGCGCTTCGATCCCTTCCGTGGGCATAACGTAGTGCTGACCGATTTGCATAACTTCACGCCGCATCTGATTCACGAAATCCGCCTGGGCGTGGCGCGGCAAATCTTCGATTTCAAAGTCGCCAGCGCGGGTGATGGCTGGCCGCAACAACTTGGGCTGCCCGCCATCGTGCCGCCTGACACCTTCCCGGCGGTCAGCAACGGCTTGCCCGGATTTCAAACCGGCACCGTGGGCAAACGCGGCAGCTCGGTTTGGCAGTTGTTTGATTCGCTGACCTGGTTGCGCGGCAATCACACGCTGAAATTCGGCACCGAATCACGGCTGACACAAGCCAATAATCTGCAAAAGAGTTCGCCTTCAGGTTCGTTCAACTTCCCGACCACGCTTACCGATAACGCCGCGCCCGTGGCCGGCAATCGCATCAACACGGGGAATCAATTTGCCACATTTTTGCTGGGCACAGTCGGCAGCGCGTCGGTGACGACGCACCTGGGCGAATCCGAAGTCGGCAAAGCTTATGGATTTTACGGCAACGATGACTGGAAGATTCGCCGCAATCTGAGCCTCAACCTGGGCTTGCGTTACGATTATCAGCAACAACCATATGAACGGCGTTGTGGCACTTCGATGTTCAACCCGTTCGTGACCAATCCGACCAACGGATTGAAAGGGGCGACGCAATACGCCTGTGTGGATTACGGGCGCACCTTCTCTGAGACTGATAAAAACGACCTGGCCCCGCGCGTAGGCTTTTCGTGGGATGTGCGCGGCAATCAGAAAACCGTCGTGCGTGGCGGGTACGGCATCTTTATGGCGTCGGTGTTTTCGTTTTATGTGGGCAATTTCGACAGTACCAACGGCTTTGCCGGAACCTCGACCGCCTACAATCCGCCGAATGGCAACAACCTGCTGACGGCGTTCCAATTCAAGGACGGGTTCCCCTTCGTTCCCAACCAGCCGCAAGGCGCGAAGCTGGGGCCGAATCTGTTTGCGACTTCGAGTACTTCCTTCCGCGAACAAATTGCGCGCACGCCCATGTCGCAGCAATGGAATCTGTCGTTGCAACAGCAATTGGGCGGCGGTTTTTTGGTTGAAGTCGCCTATTCGGCCAACCACGGCACGCATCTGCTGACGGGCAATTACGATTTGAATCAGGCTGATCCGGCGCTGGTGCGGCAATTCGGGTTGGCGGGTCAGTTGACCAACAACGTGGCCAATCCATTTGTGGGCAAAGTACCGGGTGCGTTTGGCGGCGCGACCATCACACAAGCGCAGGCGATACGCCCCTTTCCTTATGTCGGCGGCATCACCGTGCAATCGCCGCATCAAGGCAACTCCATCTATCACGCACTGTTAGTGTCAGCCGAAAAGCGTTTTTCGAAAGGCTTCACGCTGCTGGCGTCCTATACCTTCGCCAAGCTGATCAGCGATTCGATCTACAACGGATTGAACTTTATCGGCTCGGAAGGTGGCAACGAATTCGGCTACCAAAACGGTTTGTACAACCGCCGCGCCGAACGCGCCGAAGACCCCTCCAATGTGCCGCACCGGCTGGTGGTGAGTGGATTGTTTGAACTGCCCTTCGGTGCAGGCAAACGTTTCGATTTCAAAAATGGCGTGGCGAACAACATCCTGGGCGGCTGGCAACTCAACACTATCACAACGATTGTGCAGGGCACGCCGCTGGTCGTGCGCGGCGCGAACAACGGCTTGGCGAATCGTCCCGATTGGGTTGGCAGCTTGGAATTGCCCAGCGGATTCACCGACGCCAACCCGCAACGCGGCGTGCAATGGTTCAACACGGCGGCGTTTCTGAATCCGGCGTTGTATACCTTTGGCAACACGCCGCGCGCGATCAGCCAGTTCCGCAATCCGGGCGCGGTGATCGTTGATCTGTCCGTATTCAAGACCTTCAGGATCACCGAAAAGCTGAAGCTGCAATTCCGCGCCGAAGCGTTCAACGCGCCAAACCACGTCAACCTGGGCACACCGAATACATCATTTGGCGCAGGCCCGAATGGGCAGAATAACAATGATGCGTTTGGGCGCATCACCGGTTCGCGCGATCCGCGCTTGATGCAGCTTGGGCTGAAATTGATTTTCTAAGCGCATTTCTTTGTCAGTGGGGGGAGATAGAAATCGCCTTGCGATGGCTATCTCCCTTTTGGTTAAACAAGAGAAGAGACGAATCGGTAGAATTGCTTCATACCGAATGAACAAGCCAGTCAACAACCTGCGTTGGTGGATTGCCGGGCTGGTCTTTCTGAGTACGGTCATCAATTACATTGACCGGCAAACACTAGCGGTGCTATCGCCGACCCTGACCAGGGAATTGCATCTGACGGATATTCAGTACGGCTGGATTTCACAGGCCTTTCTGATTCCCTACACGTCTATGTATATCGTCGCAGGCCTCCTGTTGGATCGCTACGGTACCAAGCGCGTGTTTAGCCTGGCGGCGGCGTGGTGGTCGCTGGCGGCGATGTTGCACGCGGCGGTCAGCAGCGCGGTTGGCTTCGGCGCGTTTCGATTTTTGTTAGGCACGGCGGAATCGGCCAACTTCGTTGCCGCGCAAAAGGTCGCGGCGGAATGGTTCCCGCCCAAAGATCGCGGCACGCTCAACGGTCTGGTGCAGGCGGGCAGCGTGACGGGCGCGATACTGACGCCGCCGCTGGTCGTCTGGCTGGCGGCGAGTTATGGCTGGCGCTACGCGTTTTTGATCACCGGCGGCGTTGGTTTGTTATGGGTGCTGGCGTGGCAATGGTTTTATCATCTGCCACAGGATCATCCGCTGATCACGGAAGAAGAGAAGGCGTTGATCAATGAAGGGGTGCCCGCCAACAGCGCGGCCAAGCCTGGCTGGCGACAGTTCTTTCGCTATCCGCAAACCTGGGGCTTGATCCTAGCCCGCGTGATTTCCGATCCGGTTTGGTGGTTTTATCTTTTCTGGCTGCCGAAATACCTGACCGAAGCGCGCGGCCTGACGAACAAACAGATGGGACTGGTGCTGTGGATTCCGTATCTGGTGTCGGATGTCGGTTCGATTTTCGGCGGCTGGTATTCGGGCAAACTGATCGTGCGCGGCCAGGGCATCGTCAAGGCGCGCCAGACCGTGATGCGGTGGTCGGCGTTGCTGATGCCGCTTGGCATACTGCTGGTCTGGCGTCCGCCGATGCCGCTGACGATGGCGTTGATCAGCCTGAGTCTGTTTGCGCATTCCAGTTGGAAGACCAACTTGGTGACGCTGACGGTGGACATCTTCCCGCGTCAGGTAATCGGTACCGTCCACGGTATTGTGGCGATGGGCGGCGGCATTGGCGGCGCGATCATCACGCCGCTGGCCGGTTACATCATCGCGTGGTACGGCTACAAACCCTTGTTGCTGGTGATGGGGATTTTGCATCCGCTGGCGTACCTATGCACGCATCGCTTGGTGCGCGGCGAAGCGGTGTTGTTCGGCGAAGTGCGGCCCGCGCCTGAGATTCCAGATGGAAGCCCAAGCGTTGTACAAAATTGATTGCCAGCGCGCCTGTGAAGCGATGGGCACACGCTTTGAACTGTTCTTGCGCGGTGCGGACGCGGAACATCTGGATTCCGTCGCCGTTGCCGTGCTGGAAGAGATTCAGCGCTTGGACGCAACGCTTTCACGCTTTGACCCGCGCAGCGAAATCGCCCGCCTCAATCGTGACGCGGCACGCAAACCAATTCGTGTTGATCGCGAATTGTTCGCGCTGCTCGCACGCTGTCAACAGGCGCGCGTGTTGACCGGCGGATACTTTGATGTGACCAAAGGCGCGGCGTTAGCGCTGGAAGCGGAAACCGGTTCGGTGCGGTTGTCGCCGGCGGAGGCGTATATTGATTTGGGCGCGGTGGGCAAAGGCTATGCGCTGGATTGTGGCCGCGCAATTCTGCAACGCTTCGGCGTGACGAGCGCGCTGTTGCACGGCGGCGCGAGTTCCGTGCTGGCGGTTGGCGCTGATGCCTGGCCCGTTGCGTTGCGGCATCCGCAAACGCCCGAACACAGCGCCGGGCGCATTGCCTTGGCCGAGCGCGCGCTGTCCTGCTCTGCCGTGCGGCACGTGGGGCAGGCGCAATCCGATGTGGTAAATCCGCTGACGGGCGCGGCACTCAACGGCGATGACGCCTGTGTGGTGCTGGCGGCAAGCGCCACAGAGGCCGAAGTCTTTTCAACCGCCTTGCTGGCGATGGGGCGCGCGGCGGCGGCGCAATATCTGGCCGCTCACGCAGAATTGAATTTGGCTGTGGGCTGGCTTGAACCGAGCGGCACGGTCTGTTGGTTAAAGGAAACCTGAATGACCCTCACGCGCAGAACCTTTTTGGGAACGGCTGGGGCCGCGTTGACGGCCAATGCGTTGCCGCGCGCCGATGAGCCGCCCGTGCGTGTGGCCGTGATCGGCACCGGCGGACGCGGGTCAGATTTGATCCGCGCGTTGACAACCATCGAGAGCGTGACGCTCTGCGGCGTTTGCGACGATTACCCGCCGCATCTGGAACAGGGCACGAAATACGCCGGGCCGCAGGCGCAACCGTTCAGCGATTACCGCAAGTTACTGGACGACTTGAAACCGCAGGCCGTCGCTATCGCCGTGCCGCTTTCTCTGCATTACCAAATCGCCGCCGCTTGCCTTGCTGCCGGGTGCGACGTCTTTCTGGAAAAGACGATGTGTTACACCGTGGACGAAGCGAAACGGTTGGCCGCGCAGGTCGCGGCGTCCAAGCGCGTCTTTCAAGTCGGCCTGCAACGCCGCGCCAATGCGATTTATAAACAGGCCCAGGCAATGGTCGCCGCCGGCATGATCGGCCAGGTGACTTCCATCAAAGCGCAATGGCATCGCAACAATTCGTGGCGGCGGCCCGTGCCTGTGCCGAAAAGCGATGCGAACTGGACGCGGCTGGAGCGGCGGCTGAACTGGCGCTTGTACAAGGCGTCATCGCGCGGGTTGATGGCCGAACTCGGCAGTCACCAGATGGATGTCGTCAACTGGTTTCTGGGCACGCACCCCAAACGCGTGATTGCTGCGGGCGGCATTGAATACTTCCGCGATGGGCGCGAGGTCTATGACAACATCAGTTGCCTGTACGAATACGAATTGAAAGACCCGGCGGGCAAAGCCTATACCGTGCGCGCAAATTACACTTCGCTCTGCAACAACGCTTACGAAGGTGCGTCGGAATTGATTATGGGCACGAAAGGCAGCTTGTATCTGACCAGCGCCAAGGGGTTGCTCTATCAGGAAAAGGGCACCGATGCGGTCAGTTGGGAAGGCGGCCAAGATCAACAAGCCGCCGCTGCCAACGCCGCCGTCGTGACCGCAGGCAAGACGCTAAAGCTGTCGAACGACCCCTGGGCGCAGCGCGGCGCGCCGTTTGAAATTGACATCGCCGAAGGCAACGACACGCGTGATGAATTGGTAGCGTTCATTGACCACGTGCGCCGCCAGGATCAGAAAACGATCTGTGATGTGAATGTCGGGCTGCTGGATTGCGCGACGATTCTGATAGCTAACCAGTCTGTCGAGAGCGGCGGCTGGGTTGAGTTTCCAAAATAATTCTTGCGGTAAATTTTCCGGTGACGGCAGTTCAGAGTTCACGCTTCAGCGTGTGAGTGGCGGCCCGCAAACACGCTGAAGCGTGAACTCTGAACGTGTGTTCCCTTGCCAGCCCCGAATTATTTACCGCAAGAAATAATCTGCCCACGAAAGCACACAAAGGGAACACGAAGAGAGAAATAAAACTTCGTGTCACTTCGTGGGAGAAAATTTCACCGCAAGTGAGGACACAATGAAACGCCGAGACTTTTTAACGACCGCTGCTGCCGGGGCGACCGGCTATTCGATGTTTATCAAGGTGGATGCGCTGGCTGATCCGCAGGATAAGCGCTCCGCTGAGGAGATTCGGCAGGAAATGCAACGCCTCGCGCCCACGGGCAATCTTGCCGCCGCGCCGTTCGAACGCAATATGAAGTTGGTCGAATTGAATTGCGACGTGCTGGTCGCGGGCGGCGGTCTGGCGGGTGTGCTGGCGGCGGTCAGCGCGGCGCGGCACGGCGCCAAAGTCGTGCTGGTGCAGGATCGTTCGCGGCTCGGCGGCAACTCGTCCAGCGAGATCAAAATGCACGTCGTCGGCGCGAACAATCACAAGGGGCGTCCCGGCTGGCGCGAAGGTGGCTTACTGGAAGAATTTCGTTTGGACGACGCGGCGAACAATCCGCAACGCTGCTGGGAACTGTGGGACTTGCTGCTCTATGACAAAGTCGTCAGCGAACCGAACATCACCTTGCTGCTTGAAACCACGCTCTATAACGCCGAAGTCAAAGACGGTCTGATCCAGCGCGTGCAGGCGCGTTGCGACCGCACGGAACACATTTATCGCATCACCTCAAAACTGTTTGCCGATTGCACGGGCGACAGCCGCCTGGGTGTGGAAGCAGGCGCGGAATATCGCGTCGGCCACGAAGCTCGCGCACAGCACGGCGAATCGCTCGCGCCCGAAACCGCCGATAACAAAACGCAAGGTTGCAGCATCCTGTTCACCTCGCGCGATTTCGGCAAACCGATGCCCTTCACGCCACCGAAGTGGGCGCGCAAGATCACCGAAAAAGATTTGAAAGCGCGCGGCATCAATTCATGGGAGTACGGCTATTGGTGGATCGAATGGGGCGGCCATATCAACACGATCCGTGACAACGAACGCATTCGCTTTGAATTGCTGGGCATCGTGATGGGTGTGTGGGGTTACATCAAAAACTCCGGCAAGTATCCGTCTGCGGCCAGTTGGGCGATGGATTGGGTCGGCATGCTGCCCGGCAAACGCGAAGCGCGCCGCCTGGTCGGTGATCACATGCTGACGCAAATGGATTTGATGGGCTTGAACGGCGAATTTGAAGACGCCGTCTGCATTGGCGGCTGGAATCTGGATGAGCATCCGCCGACGGGCTTTGAAAATCCGGAGTTGCCGCCTTTCGTTTCGATCAAACTGCCGGGCGTCTACAACATTCCGTTTCGCAGCTTGTACAGCAAAAACGTCCGCAATCTGCTGATGGCCGGGCGCAACATCAGCGCGACGCACACAGCGTTTAGTTCAACGCGCGTGATGGGCACTTGCGCCGTCGAAGGGCAGGCCGTTGGCACCGCTGCCGCGTTGTGCGTCAAACACGGCCTGTTGCCGCGTGGCCTGTATGAAGACAAGGCCAAGTTGAAAGCTTACCAACAGACGTTGCTGCGGGACGATCAGTCCATCAAGGGCGTGAAGAACGAAGACCCGCTTGATCTGGCGCGCACCGCCGCCGTGACGGCTTCGGGCGAAGATGCGAATTGCCAAGCGGCCAACGTGCTGAACGGCTGGACGCGCATTTTGCCCGGGTATGACAACCAATGGGCCGCGTCGCTGGGCGAAAATGGGGCCTGGCTGGAATTAGCCTGGGACAAGCCGCAAACAATCAAACAGCTTCAACTCATCTTTGATTCCGGTTTCATTCGCGAACTGACGTTGTCGTCTTCGGCGGAGGCCAACAAGGGCATCATTCGCGCGCCGCAGCCTGAAACCGTTAAGCGGTATTCAGTGCAGTACCAATCCGATGATGGGAAAGAGTGGACGGAGTTGGTCAGCGTGAAAGGCAATCACCAGCGATTGCGGCGGCATCAGTTCGCGCCGGTCGCGGCCAAACGCATGCGCATTCACGTCAACGAAACCAACGGCGACAAGCTGGCGCGCATTTTTGAGGTGCGCTGTTACGCATAATTGGGCGGGAATGAAAATCACCAGCATCACCGCCTATGCGGTCAAAATTCCGCGCGACTTCACAACGGCACGCGGCACGGCCGGTTCGCCCACGCCGCTGGTGGAATCAGACAATGCTTATCGCTGGGCAACGAGCTACCCAACGATTTATTCAACGCGGATCGAAACCGCGCTGATCAAAATCACCACCGACAGCGGCCTGATCGGCTGGGGCGAAGCGCAAGCGCCCGTCGCGCCCGAAGTCGTCTGCACCATCATTCGCACGATTCTGGCGCCGCTGCTGCTGGGCGAAAACCCGCTGGCGCACGAAAAGTTGTGGTCGTTGATGTACGCGGCGATGCGCGTGCGTGGGCATACGACATCGTTTCTGGTGGACGCCATCGCGGGCATTGACATGGCGTTGTGGGACATCAAGGGCAAGGCGCTCAAGGCGCGCGTTTGCGATTTGTTGGGCGGGCCGTTCAAAGACGAACTGCCTGCCTACATTTCCGGGCTATCGGGCGTGGATGACGAAGCGCGTATTCAGCAGGCGCGCGGCTTTCAGGAACGCGGGTTCACGGCCTTCAAGCTGTTTATGGATGGCGAAGCGGAGGCGACCTTGCGGCTGATTGACAGCTTGCGGGCGGTGTTGGGCGGCCAGGCGCAAATCTTTGTGGATGTGCTGTGGCGCTTCGATCCGGCACGAGCGGTGCGCTTTGGCAAACAGCTTGACGTGCGCGGCACCGGTTGGTTTGAAGCGCCGCTCAAGCCCGAAGATGTCGCCGGGCATGCGCGGCTGGCCGAAAGCCTTGAGACGCCCATCGCCATTGGCGAAAGCTACCGCACACGTTGGGAGATGCAGCCCTTCTTTGCAGCGGGCGCGGTTGAAATCTTTCAACCTGACATCGGGCGCAGCGGCATTACCGAAGGCATGAAACTATCGGCGCTGGCTGAATTGCACAATGTGCCTATCGCCTTTCACGTCAGCATCGGTCTGGGTGTGCAAATCGCGGCGGCCTTGCACGTCGCCGCTTCAATTCCGAATTTGTTGTATGTCGAATGCAATCCCCAGGTCTGGCAAGTCGCCGAGAGCTTGCTGAAGACTGCGTTGCCCGTGGGCCAGGGCGTCGTGGGCATCCCGGCGGGCGCTGGCCTCGGCGTTGAGATTGACGAAGAAAAATTGCTGCCTTTCATTGCGAAATAACCGATGAAAAGCGTGGTGCCGCTGTCCGACAAGCTGCCAGCTCGTCGCGGACTCTGAGTTGCACCTCTTCCGCAGACCACGACAAGCTGGCAGCTTGTCGGACATTTTCTGAGGAGCCTGGCTGGAATGAGTGAGCCTTACCAAGGGATTTTCCCGATTGCGCTGACAACCTTCGATGCACATTACGAAGTGGATGAGCAAAGTCAGCTCGGGTTGATCAATTACTTGATTGAATGCGGTGTGCATGGCATCGCGATTTTCGGCAACGCCAGCGAAGGTTATGCGCTGAGCGAAGCCGAAAAGGGAAGACTGCTGCCGCTGATTATCAAAGAAGTGCGGCGCCGCGTGCCGGTCTTCGTTTCGACTGGGCATACAGGCACGCACGTCGCCGTGCAAATTTCAAAAGCCGCGCAGGACGCTGGGGCGGATGGGTTGATGATTCTGCCGCCCTATTTTCTGAAGCCTGCGGCTGATGACCTAATTGGCTATTACAAGGCGATTTCTGCTGCCGTGAGCATTCCGATCATGATTCAGGATGCGCCCTTGCTGACCGGCGTGAATATCAGCGCGGCCCAGATGGCGCGGCTGGCCAGGGAATGCGCCAACGTGCGCTACACCAAAGTCGAAGCGCCGCCGACCGCCTTGAAAGTGAGCGAAGTGAAACAGGTCTGTGGCGACGTGCTGACGATTTTCGGCGGCTTGAACGGGCAGTTCTTTCTGGAAGAGTTGCAGCGCGGCGCGCGCGGCACAATGCCGGGCAGCGATATGCTGCCGATGTTCGTCAAGGTTTGGGATTCGTTTCTGGCGGGTAAATACAAGGAAGCACGCGCCGCGTTCAATCGTCACTTGCCGCTGATTCGCTTTGAATTGCAACCGGGGCTGGGCGTCTCGGCGATGAAGCACAATCTGAAAGCCGCCGGAATTATTAAACACGCGACAGTGCGTCCGCCGACGCGCACGCTGGATGGGACTGGGGTTGAAGAACTGCGACAACTGACCGAAGACATAGGGTGCGGCTAGCGGCTTACCCCACCTCAAAAACAGCAATAGGCCGACGGCATTCCAAGGGAATTACCAACGGCCTATTTTGTTGCTGGGGTGAGGACCCGATTCGCACCGAAGTGCGAACAGTTCGTTGTTTGAGGCCCTGGACTCTAATGCGGGAAGAGTCCTGTGTTGCGGGAAAAGGGAATCAGGTGGCGGGCCTCAGAGCTACGGGCATACCGGACGGGATGTCGGTTGCCTGACGTGGCCAGTGCAGTGGGGAACTACAGCATGTCAGAAACGAATTGTAGAGTTTATTTTCAGGAAACTTGTTGGTCACGATGTGCGGCTCAACCGGTCTGAAATAAGTGAAGCGCAAGCCGCGTCGCTCAGTGTGCCCCGTAACCCAAGCGGCGCAACTTGCGCTTCTGAAAACCGTGATTGCTGACCAAAACCGACCCCCGTGTCTTTCTTTCAGCCAGCCGCCACGGTTTATAACCGAGAGGAGTGATAACTGTGGTTCGATAGGTTTCGACCGCGGACTGCGTCAATTGATGTGCCCCGTTATCCAACTGACGCAGCCCAGCGATCGAAGAATGCAATTGCCAGCTAAAATCCGACCCCCGTGTCTTTTCCAGCTTGCAACTGCACAATCGAGAAAACCGAAATTCAAAAAGCCGTGACAAAAACTCGTTGCTTCACTCGACTCCATCGGAAAAATGAGCGATCCGCAAGCGGTGCCGCCCGATGTGCCCCGTAACCCGGACGACACCGCTTGCGAATCTTAAAATGTAGCTGCCAACCCAAATTCGACCCCCGTGTCATTCAAAGTTGACAGCTACAAACCGAGAGGAGTGATGGTAAATCGTGTGCTCTGAAACTCAACTCAAGTAGAGAAAGGAACCAGCCCGCAGGTTGCGTCACCCAGTGTGCCCCGTAACCCAAGTGGCGTAACCTGCGAACTGATAAAGCGTAGTTGCCCGTCAAAATCCGACCCCCGTGTCTTAACTCTGACTGGTAACTACGAAACCGAGAGGAGTGATGAGCAATAAACTCGTGCGAATCGGGAAGAGCGCGCCGCGCGTCAGACGCCTGCGCTGTTGGTGAGGTTAACGCTATGCATCGAGCAGCTTCTCACGCCCCTCCCGCCTGGTAAAAATCTTGGCATTGTTGTTGATGCCGGGTTGCAAGGGACTTCAAAAATCTTGTCTCGCCGTTACTTTGTTCATCCCTTGTGCCTGACCATAGAGCAACGACCGTGCCAGCGCTTGCCAAAGCTGCATTGCGGTTTTGAAAAATGTGGCAATTGCTGCAATGACTGGATTTTTGGTGTGGATTTCGCAGCGTCTTAGGAAAGCAGTGCCGTAACGAGCGCGTCACGAATTGCTGACAAGCCCCAGCGCTGTCCACGATGAAAGACATCTGCGGTTGTCGCTGTCCACGAATGGCGACAACGAATGGCGACAGGCAACAGATGGGTACAACTCTATCACTGAAGCCGCATGCGCTGGTCGCCACACAGGCAACAGAGAGTGCGCCACCAAATCTGCCGTGCGCCAAACGTTTCTTCATGCGGAAGACCTATGGAATAATCCGGTGACGGAAATTCAATCTCTCTCGACAGGTAAACCCAAACCCAAACAAACCCGAACCCAAACAAACCCGAACCCAAACAAACAATGATGACGAATGAAGAAGTCCTGCAAATTTTTGAAGCGAATCACGCCCTGCTGAGCGGGCATTTTCTGCTCACCTCCGGGTTGCATAGTCCGCGTTACTTGCAATGTGCGCTGGTGCTGCAACAGCCGCGCATTGCCGAGCGGCTTTGCGCGGCCCTAGCCGCCAAAGCGCAAGCCGATGTTCGCATCGGGGCCATTGATCTGGTCGTCGCTCCGGCGCTGGGCGGCGTCATCGTGGCGCATGAAACGGCGCGGGCGTTGGGGCTGCGCGCGCTCTTTACTGAACGGCAAGAGGGCGGCATGAAACTGCGACGCGGGTTTGCCATCCAGCCCGGCGAACGCTGCCTGGTGGTGGAAGATGTGGTGACGACGGGCGGTTCCACGCGCGAAGTGATGGAGTTGGTCACGCAACTCGGCGGCATCGTGGCCGGGGCGGGATCATTGATTGATCGCAGTGGCGGCGCGGTGGATTTAGGCGTTCCGCGCCATGCCCTGGCAGTCTTGGCAGTGCCCACCTGGAGGCCGGAAGAGTGTCCGTTGTGCCAAGAAGGTTCGACGGCGATCAAGCCGGGAAGCAGGCAGTGACCGCGAACGCGGCCTCAGCGGGGGCAAGTTGAGGAACGTCTCAAGCCGGTTCCTGCGCAAAGCCAAGCAGGATTGGTTCAGGTTTAAGCTCCAAGCCAAACCGTGCTTGCACGCGCGCCTGAATCTCGCGCATCAGTTCGATGATTTCGCTGGCGCGCGCGCCGCCGCGATTGATGAGGGCCAGCGAATGCTTACTCGACAGCCCGACATTGCCGTGCGTGTAACCTTTGGCAAAGCCCGCCTGTTCGATCAGCCAGGCCGCCGGAATTTTGACCTGTTCATGGGCTGCCGCGTAATGCGGGAAGGTTTCTTCAGTCTTTAGTATACCCGCCACCCGCGCTTTCGTTTCCAGCGCGCTAAATTCCGTCGCCGCGAGAACCGGATTTTTGAAGAAGGAGCCGGCGCTGCGCGTGTCCGGGTCAGCAGGGTCGAGCACCATCGCTTTGCGGCGGCGAATGGTCAGCACCGCCGCGCGCACATCGGCCAGCGTTGGCGTAGTGGCTGAATCCGCCAAAAACTGCCTGACGTCGGCATACCGCAAGGCCGGCGCACCATTCACGCGCAGCATATATGTCACAGCCAGGACGATGAAGCGCTCACGTTCAAGCGTGTTGAAGCGGCTCTGGCGATACCCGAATTGGCAGGCGGCGTTGCTCAATGCAATGATCTGCTCTGACTGCCGATCAAAGGCCCGCACGCTCGTGATGGTTTCGCAGACTTCCTGACCATACGCGCCGACGTTTTGCACGGGTGTGCCGCCCACAGAGCCGGGAATGCCACTCAGACATTCAAGGCCTGCCCAGCCTTGCGCGACACAGTGCGCCACAAACGCATCCCAGGGTTCGCCCGCCGCCGCCGTCACACGGGCACCATTGGTTTCAAGCTGTGCTTCAATTCCGCGCAACGCAATGTGCAGCACCAGACCCGGAAAGCCCGCATCGGCGATCACCAGATTGCTGCCGCCGCCAAGCACAAAGACAGGCAATTCACGTTGCGCGGCAAAGGCGAGCGCCGCTGGAATCTCATGTTCTTGCGTGATGGTCGCAAAGAAACGTGCCGCGCCGCCGACGCCCAAGGTAGTCAGGGGCGCGAGCGGGACGTGTTGTCGTATGAATGCGGGTGGTTGCATGGGGGCCGCATTATCCCGGAGTCACGGTTACGGCTGCAAATGTGCTTTGAGGGTGCGCATACCGGCGGCGAGTTGGCTTTTGATTTCGGCGGGCGCGCGGCCCAATTGGCTGGCGATTTCGGTATAAGTCAGCCCTGCAAAGCAGGCCAATTCCAATGCGCGGCGTTGTTCGACAGGCAAATGCAGCAGGGCTTGGCGCACGCGCTGACGCCGCTCGGCGACCACGCTATTTTCGGAGCACGCTGCCGTCTGCCCAGATTCGGCGGACGGATTTGCGGGCGGATTTACAGAAAGCGGAGTTGGCATGGCGGTTGGTCGTGGCAGTGCGCGCAAGCGTTCCAACCCCAGCTTGCGCGCCAATAGCAGCAACCAAGTGAGCGGGCAGGTTCGCTGGGAAAGCGGCGCAGGTTCGGCTTGTCCGGTTTGTTGCCAGACCTGTTTATAAACTTCCGCCAGCACGGTTTCAGCCGTGGCGCGTTCCGGCAGCAGAGTGAGCAACAGGCCGAACACCTGGCGATGCGTTTGCTCGTAAAATGCGGATAGCGCCGCCTGTTCACGGCGCGCTATTCCGTCCATTAAGTCCGCGAGCATGCCCTGCCACGCTTGCGGAGTGATGTTCATTGCCTGGTAGCGAATGGCACTGGTCAGCATAAGGTTTCCTCTCCTCTTTGACCGACTGTCGTTTGTGAGAGCGGCGGCCCTCACTTGGCTAAGCGGGATCGCGCTGCGAAAAAGGTCATGCTGCCGAAATTTTTGCTGGAATGACGGCGAAGCTGAGGGCTAGTCGAAACGCTAACCCTCAGCTTTGTAAAGCCGGGCAGTTGGGACGGCGGTGCGCGTTGGACGCCTACCGCAAGGTTCGCTTAATGATTGATCTCGACTTGCAGCTTTTTGCCGCGTTGCGCCCCGTCAAGCGTGACCAGTTCGTTCCCTTCCAGGTCGAAAATCTTGACTTGATCCTGCGTGGTTAATTCATCCAGTTTCTCGTTGAGCTTGATGGTCAGTGAAATCTTTAAGGTGCCATCCAGGTGAAAGATGTCGGTGAAGGTCAGTTGCACAAAGGTCGCCGCGAAGGTGCGGTCGCCAATGCGTGCCCAGGTGCCGTGCCCTGGATTGCCAAGTGCGGGGATGGGCGGGCCTGCCGCCGAAAACAGCGCCGTGCCATCGGCCATAAACGTCAGTAAGGATGGGAACGACGGGCCTGCATCGGGGCCGCCGGGCGTCACTGTCGCGACCCAGGTGCCCACGAAGGCTTTGATCTGCGCCTGTTTGACCTGTTCGAGAACCTCCAGAATGCCGCCACCGGCTGCCGCCTGCGGGGTGATGGACGTTTCATGCGTCTCCACGGTTTGCGCATAGGTGGAGGGCGGGGTGATGAATGCGCTCAGGGCCAAGAGGGCCGTGAACATTGCGAAGAGGGTTTTGCTGTGTTTCATAAAGTTGCTCCTTTCAAGCTTGCTTCAATTAAAGGTGGAAACGAAGACGGACAGACGAACAGTTGGTTGTCGCTCGTTTCCAGATAATGCATCTGACCGGTTTCGACCCAACGATAGACCGCGCGCACGCTGACACCGGCCAACGCGGCGGCTTCTTCCGGGGTGAGCAGCACCACCGGGGCCGGGCAGCTTGGACAAAAAACGGGCGCGGGCGGCGTGGCGTTTGGCCATACCAGGCGTCTGCGCTCGACCGTAATTTCAATCCGCCGGGTTCGGTTCATGGTGTTTGCGTCAGGTCATTCAGGTTCGGTTCCGGTCTTGGGTTTGGGCTGGTGGCGGTGCTACAGTGTGCGCCGAACCGGCCTCACGCCGGGGCCGCTTGGCCTCGACGCGGCGCAAGATGCGGCAAAGCCGGGGCTAAAATCTTTAAGCCCGGCGGCTAAACTTCCTAAAGTTGTGAAAGCGATGGAAAACAAAATAGTTCCGCGCTTCTATGAGTTCGATTCCTTTCGCCTGGATGGGCGCAAGCGGGTCTTGTTGCGCGCCGGAGCACCGGTGGCACTGACCCCGCGTGCCCTGGATTTGCTATTCGCGCTGGTCGAACGGCGCGGCCAGGTGGTCGAAAAGGACGAATTGCTGACCCTGCTCTGGCCGGATTCGGTGGTGGAAGAAAACAATCTGACGGTCAACGTCTCAGCCTTGCGCAAAGCGCTGGGTGCGGGGCCGGGCGAACGGCGCTACATCGTGACCGTGCCCGGACGCGGCTATCGCTTTGTAGCCGATGTGGCTGAAATCGTCGAAGAGGATTCGGCCTTGCTGCCCGCCGCCGCTTCCACGCTGGTCGTCGAAGAGTCGAAGGTGCGGCTGGTGATTGAAGAAGAGATTTTGGACGGGGAAGTGAGGGGGGGCGAGACGGGGAGATTGAGAGACGGGGAGAAATTAAAACTTCCTGGCAGCGCGCTAGCGGCTCGCCCCGTCGCCCCATCCCCCACGCGCCCCGTCGTGTTTCTCGCCTTGCTGGGTCTGCTGTTGGCGGGCGGCATCTACTGGCGTAGCAAGAGCCAATCCGCAGTCCACCTCGCGGAAGGGCCGCCATCCGCCATCAAAACGCTCGCCGTCCTACCCTTCAAGCCGCTGGTGGCCGAGGGGCGGGATGATTATCTGCAAATGGGGATGGCCGATGTGTTGATCACGCGGCTCAGCCGGCTGCGACAGATGGTCGTGCGCCCGTTGTCAGCCAGTCGCAAATACACGGCACTCGAACAGGATGCGCTGGCCGCCGGGCGCGAGTTGAAAGTGGATGCCGTGCTCGACGGGCATATCCAGCGTGCCGGGGAACGCGTGCGCGTGACGGTGCGGCTGGTCAACGTCAATGACGGCGCGACGCTCTGGGCAGAAACACTGGACGAGAAAGACGCCGATCTGTTCACGGTTGAAGACCGGTTGTCGGAGAAGCTGGTGGCCGCCTTTGCGCTTAACCTTTCACCCGCCGAACGTCAGTTGCTGACCCGGCGTTACACCGCGAACGGCGAGGCTTATCAGGCTTATCTGCGGGGCCGTTACTTTTGGAGCAAGTGGACAAAGGCCTCGCTGGAAAAGGCCACTGAAGCCTTCGAGCAGGCGCTCAAGGCCGATCCCGACTACGCCCCGGCGCATGCGGGCGTCGCCGATGCCTGGAATCTGCTGGGCTATCTGGGCTTCTTGCCGCCGCGCGAGGCTTTTCCGAAATCCGAGGCTGCCGCGTTGCGCGCCTTGCAACTCGACGACACGCTGGGCGAAGCCCACCTCTCCCTGGCGAAGACCAAACTTTTTTACGCCTGGGATTGGCCCGCGTGTGAACGTGAGATTGGCCGCGCCCTCGAACTCAGCCCCAACTTTGCCGATACGCACGGGCTGAATGGCGCATACTTGCTCGCCATGGGGCGTTTGGATGAAGCGCTCGTCGCCCGGCGGCGTGCGCAGGAACTCGATCCGACCTCGCCGCTGTTTACGACAGCGGTGGGCTGGGCCTACTTTTATCAACGCCGCTACGACCAGGCCATCACGTGGTATCGCAAAGCATTTGAACTCGATCCCACGTTCGCGCTGGCGCACGATGACCTCAGCAACGCGCTGTTTCTAAAAGGTGAGGCGGAACAGGCCCTGGCCGAAGTGCTCAAGTTCCGCGCGTTGACAGGTGAGAGCCAAGCCCATCTCACCGCCTTGCAGCAAGCCTTTGCCGCCGAGGGCAAACTGGGATATTGGCGCAAAGAGCTGGAGTTGGCGGAAGAACGGGCGAGGCAGGGCGCGCCGCTGGGAGCTTGGCGCATGGCTCGTATCAACGCCGAACTCGGCGACCACGATCAATCGTTCGTGTGGTTGAATCGAGCGTATGAAGAGCGGGCGAGCATGTTGGCTTTTCTCAAGACAGTGCCGCTGTTTGGAAATCTGCACACGGATCCACGCTTTGCCGAACTATTGCGGCGTATCGGTCACACCTAGAGCGGTTGGTGATTGCAGATATGGGACGGTGGTGCCGGGACAGTACCGCGCGCGTCAGCAAGCGGCGCAGCAAGTCAGGCCCAGCGGCATTAACGCGCCGTCTCCGCTTGCTGACGCGCGCGGTACTGTCCCACATCGCATTTTTCTCTTACACCGAGGTGCAAACCGATCTACATATCCATTCAATGAACTATCGCATCACCGTCGCTTACGACGGCACAAACTATTGCGGCTGGCAGATGCAACTTGACCGCCCGACGGTGCAGGGCGTCCTGGCCGAAGTCTTGCAACGTTTTGCGCGTGTGCCTGTGGTGACACATGGCGCGGGGCGCACTGACGCGGGCGTGCATGCCGAAGGGCAAGTCGTCTCGTTCAAGCTGGACAAAGTTTGGGAAGGCGCGGCCTTGCGGCGCGCGCTCAATGCCAATCTGCCGTTGGATATTCGCGTGCTGGAAGCGGCACAGGCCGAAGAGCGCTTTCATCCGCGCATTTATGCCAAAGGCAAAACATATCGCTATCAGCTTTACAATGCTGACGTGATGCATCCGTTGTGGGAACGCTACGCCTGGCATTTTCCTTACCAGCTTGAGCCGGCGCGCTTGATGGAAGAGGCGCGGCAGTTGTTGGGCACGCATGACTTCAGCGCGTTTACGACCAGCGATTGCGAAACCAAAACGCGGGTGCGCACGCTCAGCGAGATTTGGCTGGAAAGCGCTGGCCCCTTGCTCAAGTTCTGGTTTCGCGGCGACGGCTTTCTGCGCTATCAAGTGCGCACGATGATTGGCGCATTGGTGGCAGCCAACCGGGATCGCTTGCCCGCCGGTTCAATCATAGATTTGTTACAGAGCAAAGACCGCACGTGGGCGGGCGCACCCGCGCCGGCCAAAGGGTTGACGCTGGTAAAAGTCGAGTATTAGTATGCGGCGCTTGTCATACGGCAGTCCGTCGTTGCATCGAGAACTCATCCACGAAGGAATCAGGGAAGAATTCAGCAGAAACGCGAAGCACGCTGTAACAAACCTTCGTATTGATTCGTGCGGCTTTGTGGGGACAAGCACGTTGCCGCAACAATAGGAACAGCATGTTAGAGGATTTCGCAGGCATCATCGAACCGGGTTCGCGCGACGAACAGTTGTTGCGCCAGCTTGATTTTACCCGGTTGCCGCGCCACCTCGCCGTGATTATGGACGGCAATGGACGCTGGGCCAAGAAACGCTTTCTGCCGCGTGTCGCCGGCCATCGCGCCGGTGTCGAAGCTGTGCGCGCGACCGTGGATACTTGCGCGCGTTTGGGGATCGAGGCGCTCACCTTATACGCCTTCTCGGTTGAAAACTGGAAGCGCCCGCCTTTCGAAATCGAAGCCTTGATGACCTTCCTGAAAGAATATCTGCGCAAAGAGATCGAGAATATTCACCGCGAAAACATTCGTTTCCAAACCATCGGGCGCACACGCGAATTGGATGAATCGGTGCAATTTGAACTGCGTTCGGCAATGCATAAGACGGCGCACAACACCGGCATGGTGCTCAACGTTGCGCTCAATTACGGCGGGCGCGTTGAATTGGTGGATGCCTGCCGCCGCCTGTTGGAACAATGCCAGCGTGAAGGCCGCACGCCCGATTCGCTGACTGAAAGCGATCTGGCGCGGCAACTTTATACGGCGAATCTGCCCGACCCTGACTTGCTGGTGCGCACGAGCGGCGAATTCCGCGTGAGCAATTTTCTGTTGTGGCAGATCGCGTATGCCGAGATTTATGTGACCGATGTGCTCTGGCCCGATTTCCGGCGGCCCGATTTGTTCGCCGCCATTTTGGATTATCAAAAGCGCGAACGCCGCTACGGCGGTCTGGTGACAGAACCGCAACGCGCAGTTGTCAGCAGGGGCTAGAGGCTAGGGACTTGAGGCTAGAGACAGCCTTAGCCCCTAGCCCCCAGCCCCTAGCCCCTACCTTTATGGCACGTGTACTGACCGCCATTATTTTCCTGCCTTTCCTTTTCGCCGCGCTCTGGCTCGGTTCCCCGATCTATTTTGTGACACTGGCCGCGCTCGCCATTGTGCTGGGCCTGGTCGAGTATTACCGGCTGGCGAAAGCGGGCGGGGAAGCGCAGGGTTTAATCGCAGCGGCGGGAATCATCGCCGCTTTTTATTTTGGGCGGCACGATCTGGTGGCCGCGATTTTGGCCGCGCTGGTGGTCTTTGAATTGCTGGCGCAATTGTTCGGCAATCTCGATAGCGAAGACTTGTCGCACGTCTTGCCCGCAGCGGCGGAGCGCTTATTTGGCGTGCTCTATGTCGCGTTGCTGGGCGGTTACATCATCGCGCTGCGCACGGCGGGTGGCGATGATTTGCATTTGCCCGCCAAATTACTGACGCTCTTTTTCATTGTCGTGTTTGCGGGTGACACAGCCGCTTACTACACTGGCCGCACGCTGGGGAAACGCAAACTCGCGCCGCGCATCAGTCCGGGCAAAACGGTCGAAGGCGCCATCGGCGGCTTGGCTGGCAATGTCATCGCCGCGCTGATCGCGCATTACACCTTCTTCCCCGAATTGAAATTGACGCACGCCGTGCCGCTGGCGTTGGTCATGGGCTTTTTAGGCGCGACCGGCGACCTCTGCGAATCCATGTTGAAACGCGGCGCGAAAGCCAAAGACGCAGGGCGCCTGATCCCCGGACACGGCGGCGTGCTCGACCGGCTCGACAGCATGCTCTTTAACGCGCCGCTGCTCTATTACTACTATCAGGTCTTTCTGAAATCAGTAGTCAGTAGTCAGTAGTCGGTAGTCAGTAGCTTGAGCATACTGTTGCGGTCATCGCTCAAGCTACTGACTACCGACTGCTGACTACTGACTACCGACCACTGTTATGAAACAGCTTGCGATTCTAGGTTCGACGGGTTCGATTGGCTGCAACACGCTGCGCGTGGTGGAGGCGCTCAACGGCGCCTTCGGCATAGCGGCGTTGGGCGCGGGATCGAATGTCGAAGTGCTGGCCGAGCAAATCGTCCGGCATCAACCGCGTCTGGTTTCGGTGTCGGATGAAGCGAGTGCGGAAAAGTTGCGCTACGAATTGAGCCAGCGCAATGTGACCCGGTTGCCGCAAATCAGCATTGGCGTTGACGGTTTGATCGAAGTCGCGACCTGCGTCGAAGCGGAGATTGTCGTGGGCGCGGTTGTAGGCGCGCTCGGCCTATTGCCGACCTATCGCGCGTTGGAATTGGGCAAACGTGTCGCGCTGGCGAACAAAGAAACGCTGGTCATCGCGGGCGAATTGATGACCAAAGCCGCCGCCAAATCAGGCGCGGAACTCTTGCCGGTGGATAGTGAGCACAACGCACTGCACCAATGTTTGCGCGGCGAAAAGCGCGCAGAATTGAAACGGCTGATCCTCACCGCCTCGGGCGGCCCGTTTCGCACCGCCAGCAAAGGTGAGATCGAAAATGCCACGCGCGCGCAGGCCCTCAAACATCCGACTTGGCAAATGGGCGCCAAGATCACAATTGATTCGGCCACGCTGATGAACAAAGGCCTCGAAGTGATCGAGGCGCGCTGGCTCTTTCAATGCTCCGCCGACGAAATTGACATCGTCGTGCACCCGCAATCGGTCGTGCATTCGCTGGTTGAAATGGTGGACGGTTCGATCATCGCGCAATTGGGCGTCACCGACATGCGCCACGCGATTCAATACGCACTGACTTATCCGGCGCGCCACCCGGCAGATTTACCGCCGCTCGATCTGATGGCCTTGAGCAAACTGGAATTCTTTGCGCCCGACCCGGACAAATTCCCCTGCCTGCGGCTGGCCTACCAAGCCTTGCGCGCGGGCGGGACGATGCCCGCTGTGCTCAATGCGGCGAACGAGATTGCCGTCGCGGCGTTTTTGGCAGAGCGCATCCGCTTCGGCGACATCCCGCGTTTGATCGAGGCTGCCTGCAACGCGCACACGTTGCAGCCCGCCGTTGACCTGGAAACCGTCTTGGCCGCCGATCAATGGGCGCGCGATTGGGTCACCCAACAGATTGGTTTGCAGTCTGGCGGGCAGGCAAGTAGCGCGGTTCGTGCCTGACATTTATCGAGTTGCATTGCCAGCGCAAGATGGCCGTGCTAGATTCCCGTCGCTTCGCACCGGTCATCGAACGAAGCAGTGGGAGCATCAAGTCCAACACTTCCGCCCTTGCGCAGACAGTACAGCCGTACAGCCGCGCGCAAGCCCGATGACAAGTTTTCAGCAAAGCGTTTTCCCAAGCCGACAAAGCAGTTGCCCAACATTCACGAACAGTTAATCTGACCTGTCTTTAAGGAGGAGCCATGCCAAAGATTACTCGCCAACATCCGTTCACCGGGATTCCGGTTTTCTTCTCAACTGTCAGCACAATGCTTGCCGCAAAAGGCGCTACGCTGGCCCTGCTTGCCCCCCCCCCCCAGTGTAAAAAGTCACGCAAGCTAGACCGCTTGTACAGTCGTGCGGTAGAGCGCTTTGCCAAGCAAGCAATCGCCATCATCCTGACGTTGGTCTTGGCGCTGCCGCCAACCACCTTTGCCACACCACTGGTTCCGAACGCGGGCTTTGCTTCATCAATTTTGGGTTTGCTCTTTCAGCAATCGCACCTGCCGCCGCGCCGTCCGGATCGGAACCCGCCGCCCGTTGCGCCGCCTGCGCGCCCCAAGCCAGCGAAGGTAACGCCACGTCCACACACCAACGCCGAGTGGCAAAACACGCTCAATCAACGGCAAGCGCGCGTGGTCAGATTGAAAACCACTCGCTCACAAGACATCACTTTGGTGTCGGGCCAGCGCCTCATTTTGCCCGTTATCCCCGTGGATGCGCAGGACAACCCGCTCGACGGTATACAACCTGTCTTCACCACCAGTGATAACAAAGTGGCGCTCGTCTTCAACGGCGCGCTGAGCGCGGGCAATCCTGGCAGGGCCGAAATCACCGCGCGCGTCGGCGCACACACTTTGCAATTTCACGTCACGGTTTTGAAAGCAGAGCGGACGCCGCCCCGCACGCAAGGCACGCCAAACAACAAGGTCGGCTGGAACAGAGGTGCGGCTCAGCCATTACCCCAAGGTAAGTCACAAGCCGGGCCGCGTATCGTGAAAGCGGCGTGGCGGCCAAACGAAAATTCGGCATCACTGAAAACGCCGATTGCCGGACGCCGCGCCGCCAGTGCCAGCGTGTTGTTAAATAACCCGCCGGAAGATTTCGCCACGGTCAACCCTTATGCGACTGGCGCACCGCCGCATCGCACCGAGGCAGGCGCCAATAATCCGCCCGCCGCCGTCCCAGGCACCGAACATCCGGGCAGCGCGAATTTCACCTTCGGGATTCCGCTGGTCAATCTGGAAGGCCGCGCATTGGATGTGGCATTGGGGCTGACTTACAACAGCCTGGTCTGGAAGGAAAACGGCTCGAACAATTTTTACTTCGATGATGAAAGCTGGCTCGCGCCGGGGTTCGGGCTGGGATATGGCAGCCTTGAGCATTTACGACAGCGTTGGTTACCTTCAACCCAATTACCTGCTAGTACTCCATCAAGCTGTAAGTGATGGATGCTGAGAGCGCATCCGGGATGTAGGGCGGGATTAAATCCCGCCCTACATCCCTCATTTTCAGCTTGATGGAGTACTAGAGGGCGATGGCACATATCATGCCTTTGACAGAAAGAACACCGGTTCATTCGGGTTCATCCCACGCACAACTGATGGCAGCTTTATTAAATTTGTCGATCCCCTTCCTGGGCGACGCAATCGTCAACCGCAAGACACGCTCTGTTCAACGGTCTATCCGGACGGCACGCGCATAGATTATGGGGCGGGAATTCAGATCGGCCCGACTGAAACCACCCCAGGTGATCCAACTTACTATGCCAAACTGTTCAAGCTCTGGCCGGTGCGCATTGCTGACCGCAACGGCAATTACATTGACATTTACTACCAGAACGGCGTTGGGCCGAAGATCTCCTACATCTGGGACACGTTAGGCCGGATGATTTGTTTCAATTACGACGACACAGGCAAATTGGTCACGCTAAGCGTGCCCGCCTATGATGGACAGTCGGGGCGATTGCAGGTCGCACGCTTCTATTACGAAGCCTTGACGATCAATCCCAGTTTCACTGGCAGCGTCCTGCCTGCTCCACCCAGCACGCGGCAAATGCTCAAATATATTTACCTGAACGGCACGCAGACGGGTTGGCAATTCGATTACTCAAGTTACGGGATGATCTATCGCACAAAACAATTGCGCGGCATGGCGGTCAGTGGCGAGGATTTGACTGTGACAGGTAGTGTGACCAACATCGGTCAAGTGGCGGCCACGACCGAATACAACTATCCAACCACGCCCAGCAATTTGAGCGCCGTGCCGAAATACACACAGCGCACTGACACTTGGGCCGGGCAAACCACCGCGCCAATGGTCTATCAATTTGCGATAGACACGGCAAACGATAAAACCACGATCACCGCACCGGACGGCACCACTACCGAAACCACCAAATACAGTTACAACGGCTGCCTGGCCGGTTGCATCCCCGGCTTTATCAAACAGGTAACGGTCAAGCAGGGCGCAACAACACTGGCGACGACGCTGTATGAATATGAGCAGCCCACCGGCAGCAATGGCGATGACCGCATCAAGAAAATCACTTTTACCAATGAGGCTGGCAAGGTGCGCGTCACCGAATTCGAAATTTACGACAGCTTTAACAACGTCAAGAAGCTGGTCGAACGCGGCTACGACGGCAATATCATCCGGCGCATCGAGACAAATTACGAAACCGGGTCGGGCTGGCTCAACCGCTGGTTGTTACGGTTGCCCAGCACGGTGGCCATTTATGATCAGCGCGGGGTGCTGTCAGCTTACACAAAGTATTATTACGACAATCAAGACGTCGGGGTGAGCGGGCAGTTGTTGCTGCCACGCAGTAATGCATATGGTTACGATGATGTGCTCTATCACTGTCACACTTACGACCCTTATGGAGCAATGGAGTACTTTTACTATGACTATTGCCCTGATTACTGTTTTAATTGGGGGGTTCCTTATGATCCGGCTACCGATTATCGCGGTAATCTGACCAAGGTGGAGCGTTACCCAGTGCCAACAGCGCCCAGCAACCCGCCACCCAACGACCTCAATACCACCAAATTCAAGTACGACATCGCAGGCAACGTTGTCGAGGAATCGGCCAGTTGTTGCAAGCTGCGCGAGTACACCTACATCAAAGCAAACGAATATACCTGGCCGACGGAAATCAAGCGTGGCAACGCCGGACAATTGACGACGCAAATCGATTATGACCGCAATACCGGCCTCGTGCGGCGAGCATCTGACGAGAGCAACCAATACACCAATTACGATTATCACCCGTTCAACCTGCGGCTCTTGTCTGTTGTGCGTCCCGATGGCGGCGAGACGACATACGATTACCAGGACGGTCTGTTCAACGACCCGGACGCCGCGCATCAGCATAGTTTCGTGTCCACGCGCGTTTGGCGAGAGGGCGGCATATACACCGAACGCACCCAGTTTTATGAAGGGCGCGGCAATCTGGCACGCAGCCTGGGTCATTACTATTACGACTGGGGTTTGGGCCAAACCTATTGGTCGGTCACCGATTACGAATACGACCTGATGGGCCGGCTGTTGGCCGTCAGCAACCCGCATTACGGCACGGCCAGCGACCCCAGTTTGATTCCGCGCACTCCCTCTAACTCTCCTGACCAATGGACACGCTATGCCTATGACTATTTGGGCCGCTCACTTGGCGTGCAAACGCAGGACGGCACGGCCACCAGCATTGATTACACGATCGCGTCCAGCGACCCCGGCATGGTCGAGACGGTCACCGATCAGGCAGGCAAACAGCGCCGCCGCACGCTGGATGCGCTGGGCCGCGTGCTGGAAGTGCAAGAGCCGGTTTACAGCAGCGGTTCGCTGACCAGTCCCACGCCAGGGGCTCCCCTGCAACAACCCTTAAGTACCACCTATGAATATGACGGTTTGAACAATGTCATCAAGCTGACACAAGGCACGCAGACACGCTATTTCAAATATGACGGCTTGGGCCGCCTGACGCACGAGCGTCACGTCGAACAGGACGCCCCGCACAGCGCCAGCGATCCGCTGACCAACAACAGCTACTGGTCGAAGAAGATCGTTTACAACACGGATGGGTTGGTGATGGACGTTTGGGATGCGTGCAACATTCAGACGCATTTCACCTATGACGGGCTGAACCGGGTCAAGGACGCCACTTACACCGGCGGTACAGTTGCGACGCCAAAGGTGACGTACAACTACGACCAAGTGGCTGCCGGTTATTACAACAACGGGCGGCTGACCGAAGTCATCACCGACGCCGTCAGTACGACCGGGCAAAGGAGCGAAGCCGAAACCCAAGTAATCGTCCCGCTGACCAAACAGAAATACGATTACGACCGCATGGGTCACGTCCAACACCAGCAACAGACGGTCGGCACGGTTACTGCGGCGATCAATTACGCCTACAACCAAGCCGGGCAATTGACCACGTTGACTTATCCATCGGCGCGCGCCGTGCAAAACCAGTACGAAGCGGGCGACGGACTGGAGCGGGTTGACGATTACGACCATGCTTATGTCGGCGACATCCGCTACACCGCGCACGGGGCCTTGCAACAGCAGCAAGCTGGCAATGGTTTGCTGCAACAGCGCACCTACAACAACCGGCTGCAGGTCAGCAGAATCGAATTGCTGGATGAGAAGAATAGCTCATGGCAACGTTACGATTACCTGTATGGCAAGACGGATATGTCCACCGGCGCTGTGAACCCCAACCTGAACAACGGTCAACTGGCGCGTGTCGAGGGCTTCATCAACGGTGTCAAAAAGCAGCAGACACGCTATGAATACGACGGCCTGGGCCGGCTGTCGCGCGCGGCGGAATATCGCGGCGATAACGGCAATCTGGTCTGGCGCGATCATTACCAGCACGACCGTTATGGCAACCGCTGGCAATCGAGTAGTGAAAATACCGGGCGGCCTTACGTTGATGTTTATCAGAGCGATTACGACCAGGCGACGAACCGCTTTGTTACGCCGACGTGGCAATACGACGCGGCGGGCAATCTGACCGTAGACCCCACCTTTGGCGAGCAGAGCCACGTCTACGATGCGAAGGGGCGCGCCGTCTCAACGACTCCATTGGCGACGCAACAAGTGGTTTCGTCCGCTGTGTATGACGGTCTGGGCCAGTGCGTTCAGACGACGGAAGGCAGCGTGACGCGGCGGCAGGTTTACGATGCGACGGGGATGGTACTGGCTGAATACGAAAACGGTGTGCTCAAACGCGAGTGCATTTACGGCAACGGCGAACTGGTAGCGACGGTGGAACCGGCCAGCGTCAACGTGGTGTGCTACATGCTGAACGATCAGCAAGGCTCGCGCGTGGTGACGGATGATAACGAGTTGGTTAAGACGTGGCACGATTACTTCCCACTTGGCGAAGATATCTGGTTGGCGGTTGGGGTCGTCAGTTCACACACGCATGGCCTAGTTGCATAATGCCGCGAACCACCTCGCCATACTGCCCGCTTAGGCGGCTTAACCTATACAAAATAAATAATTTTTGGCTACAGTGAAAAGGCCGTAATGATTCACCGAATGCCTCCACTCAGCGATGTCCAACCCTGTTTCCCCCTAGTTTGACACGCCTTTTCACGTCCAATAAACTGCCGGATGGCTGGGCTTGGTGCGGTACCAAGATCATTTTTTTGCCGATCTGGTGCGGTCATCTGGCTGAAGTCGTTTCCGGTTTATGAGCTGTCTGTGTAGTCATCAGTCCTACTGGTTAGCGCGTTGGCAGCGAAGGAGAATGCAGTGAGTTTCTACAATATGGTCGTGCCGTTTGTCGTCATTCTGTGCGCGATGGTGGTGATCCACGAGTTCGGTCATTTTATCGTCGCCAAGCTGTTGGGCATTCCCGCCGAGGTGTTCTCAGTCGGTTTTGGCCCGCGCTTGTTCGGCTTCAAACTGGGCGAAACCGATTTCCGCTTCAGCGCGATTCCGTTGGGCGGCTATGTGCGCTTCAAGGGCGAAAACATGGAGATGATCCAGGGCAAGAGCGAGGCGGACGTGGACGAATTTCTGGCGTATCCCGGCTGGAAGCGCTTGCTGGTCGCGCTGGCCGGGCCGGTGTTCAACATCGTGACCGCGATTCTGATTCCGGCGGCGGCGATCATGATCGGGTTCCAGGACGATGTGTATAACGCCCAGAAAGTGGTCATCGGCGAAGTCACGCCGGGTTCGACGGCGGAACAGGCGGGCTTGCAGAAAGGCGACCGCATCGTGGCTTACCGCGATCACCAGCATCCGACCTGGCAGGATTTTCAGGAAGACGTACTGGTCCGCTTTGACGAAGAGATTCCGCTGACTGTCGAGCGCAACGGGCAGTTGCTGCAACTGCGGGTAAAACCCCGCGTTGAAAAGATCGGGAATGACAGCATCGGCAGAGTTGATCTGGACCCGCCGATTACGCATGTCATCGTGAATGGCGTTGGCGCCGCGACGCCCGCTGAAAAGGCGGGGCTAAAGGCCGGTGACAAGCTGACGGCCATCAATGGCGCGCCGATTACCGCTTGGAGCCAGTTCCGCCGCACCGTGCAAGAGGGCAAAGAAGTCGCGCTGGCGGTTGAGCGTGGCGGCCAAAATCTCGCCGTGAAGCTCACCCCTGAAAAGCAGGGCGACCAATATATGATCGGCATCTCGCGCAGCTTCAACACGGTGCTGATCAAAACGAGTTCGATTTCAGAGGCCCTCACGTATGGCTGGGCCTTCAACGTGCGGATCATGCAAATGACCGGCGTGGTCTTCAAACAGATGATCAACGGACGCCGTTCGGCCCGCGATGTCATCGGCGGCCCGTTGCGGATCGCGAAAGAAACGGCGAATACCTACGAAGCCGCTGGCTGGGGCGGCATCATCCGGTTGATGGGCTTGCTCAGTTTGAATCTGGGCATCTTTAATTTGCTGCCGATTCCCGTGCTGGATGGCGGCATGATCCTGCTGATTCTGGTCGAATGGATTTTGGGGTTGGTGGGTCTGACGCTGACGATGAACATGCGCGAGCGTTTCCAGCAAGTCGGCTTCGTGCTGGTGTTGCTCTTGATGGGTTTTGTGATGGTCAACGATTCGGTTTCGCTCTTTTGGCCGCGGTAGTTCACTGACTGACGGTTCTCCTTTCTAAAACTCACCGGCGAGCGGCGCCAAACCGCTCGCCTTTTTCTTTACCGGCAGGCGGCTGGCCAGGGCGCGCGGCCTTGACCGTCTGGTGGTGGCTCAAAGAGGAGAGGTCTTGCCGCAGATGACCGCTGAAAAACGCGGATCAAACCTGTTAGCCGTTCAATTGATCTGCGTTGGTCTGCGTTGGTCTGCGTTGGTCTGCGTTGATCTGCGGCCTGGCTCTCTCCCCATTGACCCACTACCGACCGTCTATTGACCAGTTGGGGACTTGCGTTTAGAGTACGCCGCAATCTAGCGCGAAAACTTTTCAACCAACACAGGCAATCGCCAAATCGCAGTAGCACAGATTCCTGCACGGTGCCGGACCCGCAACAGCGGCAAAGCCGGCTGTCTACGTATCAATCTGAGGAGGACTCATGTCACTTTTTGCAACGAAGCCTATTGATCAGATTATCGCCGAGGCTCAGGAAACCGGCGAACATACTTTGAAGAAAGCGCTGACCGCGCTGGATCTGACCATGCTCGGCATTGGCGCGATCATCGGGACAGGCATCTTCGTGCTGACGGGGCAGGCCGCCGGTAAACACGCTGGGCCGGCGGTCGTGATCTCGATGATCCTGGCCGGCATCGCCAGCGCGTTTGCGGCGCTGTGCTATTCGGAGTTTGCCGCGAGCGTCCCGATCTCCGGTTCGGCCTATGCCTACGGCTACGGCACGCTCGGCGAATTTGTGGCGTGGATCATCGGCTGGGATTTGATTCTGGAATATGCCTTCGGCGCGGCCACCGTGGCGGTCGGCTGGTCGGGGTATCTGGTCAGTTTGCTCAAAGACTTTCACATTACATTCCCGGCGCGCTTAAGCGTGGGGCCGTGGAATACGGTGACGCTGGCGGATGGCAGCACCGTCTCAGGCATCATCAATTTGCCCGGCTTGTTGATCGCTGTTGGCGTGACGCTTTTGCTGATCAAAGGCATCAAGGAATCCGCGTCCTTCAATTCGATCATCGTCATGGTCAAGGTGGTGGTGGTGCTGCTGTTTATTGTCGCGGGTGTCGGTTATGTCAACAAACACAATCTGGGCATGGGTTGTGCGCCCGGCACGCCGGGTTGCGCGGAATTTATGCCCTTCGGGTTCGGCGGCGTCATCACCGGGGCGGCGGTAATTTTCTTCGCCTACATCGGCTTTGATGCTGTGTCCACCGCCGCGCAGGAATCAAAGAATCCCCAACGCGACATGCCCATCGGCATTCTCGGTTCGCTGGCGATCTGCACGGTGCTTTACATCCTGGTGGCGGGCATCATGGTTGGGCTGGTGGATTACAAGCTGTTGACCAATGCGGCGGCGCCCATCGCCGTGGCGATTGACGCAGCCTTGCAACAAGCCCAAGGCACGACGATGGGAACGATCCTGAAAGTCTTCCCGACCATCATCAAAGTTGGCGCCGTCTTGGGCCTGAGTTCGACGATGGTCGTGATGGTGATGGGGCAGCCGCGCGTTTTCTATTCGATGTCCAAAGACGGCTTGCTGCCGACCTGGGCGGCCAAGGTGCATCCGAAATACCGCACGCCGCACATCACGACGGCCATCACCGGCACCATCGTGGCGATTCTGGCGGGCTTCGTGCCCATCAGCCTGCTGGGCGAACTCGTCAGCATCGGCACCCTCTTCGCGTTCGTGATCGTGGGCACGGGCATCATCATCCTGCGCAGCACCAACCCCGATATGCCGCGTCCGTTCAAAGTACCGCTCTCGCCGTTCGTGCCCATCGGCACGGTGCTTTCGGCGGCGTACTTGATGAATAGCTTGCCGCTGGATACCTGGATTCGGCTGATTGATTGGATGTCCATCGGCTTGGTGATTTACTTTGCCTACAGCTACTCCAACAGCAAGCTCAGCGCCACTGGGACGCGTACCTCCACCGCGACGACAGCGGCTGCGGGCTACACGCCGCCGGTTGCGGCCTTGGTCGGCATCGGTGCCACCATCCTGCTGACGGTTTGGCAGGTGAATAAATACATCCCCAATGCCGGGCTGGTTGATCACGGCATACGGCTGTTCTTCTGGATCGTGGTGGGCGTGCTGGTGGTGATGCTGATGTATGGCAAAAAGGACGGCAGCGTTGGACGTAGCGCGCAGGTCAAAACGATTGGCTTGCTGGTGTCGCTAGTGAATATGGCGGTGTGGATCGGCATCACGTATTGGTTCTTTGCCCATTACGCCGAGATGAAGACCCATTGATTGGGCAAACCAGAAAGCTTGTTAGAAAAGGAAACGGCGGCCAGTCATTGGCCGCCGTTTCCTTACTTTGGCTGGGCGGAACCTTTGGAGTGCGGGCGGCACAGGCCGCCGCTTTGGTAATCTCTTTGAATATCCGTGCATTCGAGTGGACTACCAAAGCGGCGGCCTGTGCCGCCCGCACTCCAAAGACGCGGTGCGTCGAAATACGCAGAGGCGTCAGTTATTTTGCCAAATAGTTCCGATGCACCCAGGCGTCATTGCGGGCGCGGTCACGCACCTCAAACACGACATTCTTTTCCGACTCGTGTTTGACCATCCGCGTGCGCGGCCGCAGCGTTTTCACTTCAGCTTTGCCACTCTCGGCATCGCGGAAAAAAGCCTGTGCCAGATCGGTCCTCACCGGTTCGAACTTTCCGCTTTCGTCAAATTCGGCAAAGGCCTCGACGGCACTGGCCTCCAGCAGTTTCGGCCACAGCTTTTTGAACAGCGCGTTTGACGCATAAACATCGGCGCTGTTGAGCTGTCCGTTGATGGCGAAGACATAGCCGGTCACGTCCGGTTTGCCCGCGATGATCGCAGCGAGTTGGTTGACGTAATCAGCAGAAGATTCCTTGACGTTTTTGTTTTCCAAGGTCAGTTGCAAACTCGTCGGCGAAGCTTGCGAAACGACCGCAGTCAAGCCTGATTGTTCGGCCAGCATCAAGCTCGCGCTGGGAGCAGAAAGCACGCCTTGACTGATCCTGACGGTATTCTGGCCTCTCTCGGCAGCGTTCATTGGCGGCACAGGTGTGGCAGGCGGCGGAGCAAACTGCCCCGCGCGGAAACCTGAAGCGCTGCCACCACCAGCCCCCATCGCTCTCCCGCCAGCCACGCCGCCCGGCACGCCTTTCGCCGCCACATAATTTTTCGCCAGCTTGGCCTGCGCCACGCTGACGTTTTCCCAAACCTCGCTTTGCGATTGCGAATTGCGCGCGGCCAGCTTCAGCCCTTTCGTCGCCAGCATCTTGTCCGAAGCGCTGAAGGCCGTCACCGCTTCCCGTCCGCGCTGGCTCCAGCGGCTGTGTTCAACGCAAAACGCATCAATCTGGATGCGACCCGATTTTGGCGGCAGGATCAGGTCGAGCGCCAACACGCGGTCTTGCTGCCCGCCTTTGACGATGTCGCCGGCCTGCACAAAGACCTCTTCGGTCGAACGGTTTTGGATGGTCAGTTCGTTGACGTCGCCGGTCTCGCGCACGACGACTTTCTTTTGCCGCATGGCTTCCTGCAAGGTCAAATACGTCTTGCCGCCGGTTTGTCCTGCTTGATTCGCGCCGTGCACCAGAAAGACGCTCAGGTTCTTGTGCGTGAAGGGGCCTGAAAGCTTGTACGGCGAGTTTTGTGCTGCCGCGCCGGTGTTGGCAGTTGATTGCCCATTGCGTTGCTGGGCCTGTGATTGCGCCAAGCCGCCCAGCGCCAGACACACAGCGGCCAACGTGAATGCGAAGAACATCAATTTTCGTTGCATACTTCCTCCCTGCCGAGAAAACAGGTTGCGAACACAGACAGCCCGCGCGCGCCTGCAAAAGCGGACTTGCCCAAGATGGATGATGAGATGCGCAAGCGGGAGTTGGCGCCCACGCGCGTTGGGTTGTGTGAAGTTTGCGGGAAGTGTTTGCGCATGTCTGCCGCTCAGACACGCGCGCTGAAAAACAGTTCACCGCGCCCAGTTGGAATTTCAGTTGGCGCTTGGTTGAACAGCTTCTATCGGCCCGATGTGGTTTGAACAATCGAGCAGACGCTTCTTGCATGGCTTTTGTTCCGAGCGGTGGAAATTGGTGGTGAGGGGCAGAACGTATAGCGAACCTAAATCGGTTGTGGAACAAGATGGTATCTTGTTCCGCTGAATTAGGAAAAAGATACCATCTTGTTCCACAACCCAATCACATTTCCCATAGCGTTGTATGGTCGTGACGTGTAGCGGCAAGCTGATTTTAGCCCGGTGTTTCAAAGCTTTGTCATTACCTAAACCTTGCACGATTTCAGCCCGCGAACGCGGGCGGCAGCATAAAGCCTGGGGTGAAGGCGTTAGCCGAAACCCCAGGTCGTGCGCAAAATTGAATTTTCCAGCCCACGAAGTGGGCGACAGACATTGATTGGCTGGCGACGCTCTGCCGCCCGCGTTCGCGGGCTTAGCTCATAATCGCCAATGTTCCCAGGGTTCCGCGCGCTGGCGCGCTGCACCCTGGGCTTTATGCTGACGCCCGCATTCGCGGGCTAAAAACCAAGGCGCACGTTTCGCGCATAAGTTTGGGTAACGACAAGGCATTGAAACATCCGGCTACAATCAGCCGCCGCGCTGTGGCGAAGCAGTCAAGCCCGCCTTCCATTTTGCACACGTTATTCCGCCAGCCACCGCAGCGCCGCCGCTTCGTCTTGTTCGATGGCGAGTTCGACGGCGCGTTTGGCGGATTCAAGGATTGAATTGGATTGCTGCCGTAAGGCGAATGACTGTTGGATCATTTTGCTGATTCGCGCCTGCAAATCGCTAGTTGCGGACGATGGCGCGTAAACCAGAAAACGGCCAATTTGATGCGGGTAAAGTTCCAATTGCCCGGAAGAGCCGCACTGATATTTTTCGCTCTGCATTTGCCCGGCAATAGAGTTGAGGTAGAGCATCAGATAGTACGGATCGCAAAGTTCGTGGCTGACTCGGATCATGGTTACGTGATTATCCGCCACGGCTGGCAAGTCGTGATCGTAGATTGAGGCGCGCCCTAGTGTGCCTCGCCCTGTGCCGTTGATAAGCACATCGTCGCGTTGCAAACGGCCCTTGCTGGTTTGGGTGGTTTGGTAAAACTCCAGACTGGTGCATTCGGATTCGTCTAGTAAAACGCCGTGAGGCCGAACAGCTTTGCTGGCGATGACGAAGACCTTGCCGCCTTCGACGAACTCAGGTTGCACGCCGCGATGGATCTCTTCGCGGCAAAGAGTCAGCAACTCGACCGCTCCTTTCTTGCTCAACCGGATTGCCAGTTCTTGATGGCGCGGCTCGTAAAATTCAGCGTCGAGCCGTTCACCATTGGTGAATACTTCTTTGAACGATTTGATCGCGCTCTGTTCGTCCGGCGGCTGCCAGTCGCGCAAGCCCAGTTCCGCCAGCAGCAGGCGTTCGGCGTCGGCGTAGAGGGCTTGGCTTTGTACCAGTTTCTGATGGGCGGCTTTGAATACTTGTTCAACTCGAGTTTGAAAGCCTTCTGATTGAATCGGAATTAATAGCTTTTCGAGTTGCCAGATAAACGTATGTTGTTGAACGCTCCCGACTGGCAAGCGCCTCATCTGCGCTTTGCCATGCTCGCTACATAGAAAAGTACAAAGGAAGTACGGATTTAGACCTGAGGATGTCGTGATCTTTGCAATGTCTTGATTGGAATTAACAGGGTAATGCCAATCGTTCATTGCAACCGCCGCATTGCCCACTGTACCGGACATTGTAAGCAAGACCATTCCCGGTCGGACTTCAGATTTCCAAAGTAACGCGTTTGCAGCTTCGTCTATGTAAAGGCAATCGTTGAAGTCAACGACTCCATCTTTGATATTTTGCCCGCGTAAGAAAGGGGTTCCGTTTTCAAGGTAGTCAATCTCATTGCAGAGGGAATAGGCTCCAAAGCTCTTGATACTTTTACGCAAGCCCAAGAGATAAGACCAAGGCTTGCTCTTAATGAGTTTTTCATTCGCAAGAAATTCTTTCTGGTAGTAGTCGCTGTCGAGCCTAAGCACATCATTTTCACGCAAAACTTCACTCAACCTCATTTCAGCAACTTCTAGCCCGTCCAACAAAGCCTTGTACTTCGCTTCATCAAACGGGCCTACCGAAAAAAAGAGAGCTTTTCCTTCTTGGCAAACTCGATGAAGGCCTCGGCAATGCCGTCTTGCGTCTTGCCGTCAGTGTTGAACAGGTCGTGCTCCACAATCGGGTGCTGGTAGTCGTCGAGCAGCCGCGCGCCGTTGCGCGTCTCATAAATCTTCTCGCCCGAGTTGTCCTTGCCCGGTTTGCGCTGGGTGGCGAAGAAGATGTTGTAATCGTCACGGCGCGGGCAATAGCTACCGGATTGCTTATCGTCATTCCACTTCTGCACAAAGAGCACGCTAGTTTTGGTGCCGGTGTGCGGTTTGAAGGTGTTGCCGTGCAGCCCGACAACGGCCAGGATGCGGCAGCGTTCGGCGATGAATTCGCGGATGCGTTTGTCCGAAGAGTTATTGAAACGGCCTTGCGGCAACACGACCGCCATGCGCCCGCCGGGTTTCAGGAAATCCAGATTGCGTTCGATAAACAGGATGTCGCGCCCGACGGCGGATTCATTCTTGCCGTTGCCCTTGCGCCCCAATTCATATTTCGCCAGCATCCGCGTCTCTTTGATGTCACCTGCGAACGGCGGATTGGCGAGCAGCACGTCGAATTGAAAATCGCGGTAGCCGGTTTTGTCGCCGCGCAATCGCTTCAACCGTTTGAAGCCTTCGTTGTAGGTGTCGTTCCAATCCTCTTCGTCGGTGCGCTCTTCCCAGCGTTCGTAATCGAGCGTGTTCAAATGGAGCACGTTGGTCTGGCCGTCGCCCGCAATCAGGTTGAGCGTGCGCGCAACGCGGACGCTCTTCTCGTCAAAATCAATCGCAAAGACTTTCTCGTTGACGTACTTCTCGCAACGGCGCGGCTTCTTTTCGGCGGTGAACAAGTGGCTGGGTTCCTTGCCAAGATCAGCGTAAATCTGTTTCCAAACGTGAAAGATGCTGTGGACAGGGAAGCCCGACGAACCGGCGGCGGTGTCAATCAGGTATTCGTGCTCCTGTGGGTTGAGCATCTTCACGCACATATCAATCACGTAACGCGGCGTGAAATACTGACCCTTCTCGCACTTCGACGATTTGTTGACCAAGTATTCAAAGGCTTCGTCAATGACTTCCAGATTGGAGTTGAAGAACTTGACGTTTTGCAGCGAGGCGATGCAAACCGACAGATGCGAACGAGTCAGCGCGATCTTGGTATCGGGTGAAAAGACGCCCTGCCATTCCTGCTTGGCCTCTTCAAACAAGGTCTGAATCTTCTCGCGCAACTGCGCCTCGCTCTGGCCGGTGTTGCGGAATTCGAGCAAGCGTTTCGCGTCGCGCGTGCCTTCGTATTCGTCATACAGCTTGGTAAAGATCAGCTTGAAGACCTCTTCAAACACGTCCACGCCCGCGTTGGCTAAAACCTCATCCTCCATTTCCAGAATCAGGTCGCACAGCGATTTGCCCTCAGTCGTCAGCTTGTCGTGTGCAATCAGATCAGCGATGCGGAACTGTTAGTTGAGGATGTCGGCCAAGGTTTGCTTGGCCTTCGGCAGGTCGGTCAGGTCTTCAAAGAAGTTTGGGTCTTTGCGGTGGTAATAGGAAATCTGCCCGCCGTTCGTCCACACGCCGATGGGCGCGCCCGTCGCGTGGCAATACGATTTGAGCTGATCCTTGCCCTCTTTCAGCTTCGGCTTTTTGAGTTCGATGATGATGTAAGCCGAAGTCGGATGATCTTTGTCGAGGATGACAATGTCGGCTTTCTTCTTGTCCGCGCCCATCTGCACCGGCCATTCGACCGCCAGCCGGTCTTTTGCGTAGCCGTAGTCTTTGACCAAACGGCGCAAATAAAGCTGGCGCACAATCTCTTCCGGCGTCAACTTCAATTCCTTGCCGCGCACCAGACAGGGAACGAACTCAGCAGGCTTGCCCTTGAACTCTTTGACGATGATCGAAGTTTCAAAGGCTTTGATTTCGGTATCGGTGAACAGTGTGAGCGCGTAGTTCGACTCTTTGAGCAATTGACGATATTCCATCTTTCTTCCTAAAAGCAGTTTATGGGTCTGGTTAAACGGTCTTCGTCACCTTCGATAACGAACGCGGCTGATCCGGACTCAACCCTTTCGCCTCCGCCAGCAACGCGGCGAACAACTGCGCGGGGATCACATACGGAATCGGCGAGAGCAGTTCGCTGATGAGTTGCGGGATTTTGATTGCGCGGGTGGCGGCTTTGATGGCCGCCGCTTCGCTGGAAATCACGACTGTTTCGCCGCCGATCTTTTTCAACCTGGCGAGCAATTCGAGTTGGCCTTTCAACGTCGGCCCCGGTGGCGCAAAGAGAAACGCCGGGAAGCCGCGATCCATCATGGCAATCGGGCCGTGCAGGAAGTCAGCGCCCGAAAAGCGTTCGGCCACGACATAGCAGGTCTCCATCAGCTTGATGGCGAACTCATAGGTGTTCGCGTAATGCAGCCCGCGCCCGACGACGACGCAATGATTCATATAAGCATAGCGTTCGACCATCGCGGCGACCTGCGGTTGCAGTTGCAACGTGGCCGCCGCGAGTGCGGGGATGCGTGCGACCTCTGCGCCTTTGCGCACGCCGCTCAGGGCTTCGGCCAGCAGGTGGAACATCAGCAGTTGGCCGGTGTAGGTCTTGGTTGCCGCGACGCTCTTTTCGCGGCGGGCGCGAATCAGGAAAGTCTCGTCGGCCAATTCGGCCATCGCCGATTCGGCTTCGTTGGTGATCGCGAGCGTGGTCGCGCCGCAACGTTTGGCGTTTTCGAGCACCAGGTTCACATCTGCGCCCGCGCCCGATTGCGAGATGCCGATGACCAGCGCCTCGCGCAGATCGAGCTTTGCCTGATAGATCGTATGCACGGCGGGCGCGGCCAGCGAGACCGGAATGCCGGTCGTGATTTCCAACAGGTAACGGCCAAACAGCGCCGCATTGTCAGAACTGCCGCGCGCGACTAGCACGATCAGCCGCGGACGATTGGCGTTCAAGTGGGCGGCGAAGCGGGCGATTTTTTTGCTCTCTTGTTTGATTGTGCGTGCGAGCGCGTCGGGTTGCTGCTCGATCTCGGCCAGCATTAGGGACATGGGTTCTCCGGTCGTCGGTAGTCAGTGGTTAGTGGTCAGTGGTCAGAAAATACGATCAGGTTTCGCTGATTACTGCTTACCACTGCCAAGTGCCAACTGCCAACTGCCAACCGCTGCCAGTTCCCCGCGCAACAGACCGGCATCGCGGGTGGCGCCGATGGCGGCGAGCGCGGTTTGCAGCGTGGTTAATTGTTCAGCAGTAAGCGATGGTGTTGGGATGTTTGAATGCGCGCCGGGGTTGGGATTGGCACCACCAAAGGCACGCGCCCAAAGCCGCACACCGGCGCGTGAGCGTTCGTCATACAGCAGATTCAAAGCGTTTTCCAGCGCGCGTTCAGGTGCGTAGCTGCGACTCTCCCAGGCATATTCGGCGGCGGTCGCCAGCGGCAGGCGCGCGGCGTAAACCGCATTGGGCGGAATGCACAGCCAGCCGAGCGCCTCTTGCGCCAACGCGGTTGCTTCGGCGCGTTTGGCCCCTAGAAACAAACCGCCTTTCGCGTTGCTGGCGAAGCTGCCCCAGACGAGCGGGCGGCGGCCTGTCAGCTTGGTCATTTCCTGCACGCGGGTGCGGGTGTATTCGGGCAGGAAGCTTTCGCTGCCCAGCCAGACCAGCGTGACGGAGGCAGGAAGATTTGCGCCGAGTTCCTGCAAATAGGCGCTCTGTTCGGCGGCGTCCAGCGGATTGGCGGGCACGACCGACAGGCGGCAGGTGGGGCAAGCGGCCTTCAACCATTCGTCAGTGCGCCGCACGAATTGCGCCTGGGCGGCGGCCAGTGTTTTGAAGCGCGCGCGTTCGGCGTCGCGTTGCAACTGTGTGGGCGCATCATCGAACGCGAGTACGAAGTCGTTGATGCCAGTGCTGGCCAGGGCTTTGAGCTTGGCGGTCAGCGCGGCGAAATCTTCTTCGCTGCTGTAATCAAGCGTCGCGCCGGGATTGAGCGCATAAACCAGGCTGACGAAATTCTCACGCGCGACGCGCGCCAGTTCGTCAAAGCGCTCCAGTTCGTGGTTGGGGTATGGCGCGCGCCAGCGGTCGCGCCGCCAGGGATCGAATTGCGCGGCGTATACATAACGATTCATGCGCACGCGGCCCAGGCAGCGCAACCATTCCAGACGTTCGCGCGGCGTCCAGGGCGCGTCGGCAACACGTTCGACCAGGCCGCGCTGTGCGTAATCGGGGGCTTCAGTCAGGTTGACGTCTTGCGCGAGTTGGCCGTTCGCGCCCAGTTGCTCCAACTTGCCGAAGGCGTAAAACGCGCCTGACGCGCTGGGCGCGGTGATTTCGATGCGGCGCGTTTGGCCGTTGCGGCGGCTGCGGATGGCATAGCCTTCTATGTTGGCGGCATTGGCGGGTTGTCCGCTCTGATTGAGTTTGACGGTGACCTCGACGGCCTCGGCGTCGGTTTTGAACACGCGCCAATCCACCGCCTCGAAACGATTGCTGAGGCGTTCATCCAGGTTGCGTCCGTTGGTGAAATCCCAGACGGCGCGCGGAGCGGCGGGTTGCGGCATGAAATTGCCCAAGTGCGCCAGATGCGTGATGACCCGGATGTCAGGCTCGATCAGGTCTGCGGGCGTCAGAGCGTTCAGGCGAATTTGCAGCCGTTGCAACAGGGTGAGTTCAAATTCAGCACGTTCACCGGCAGCCAGCAAGACCGCGTGGATGTTGCGTTTGAACTGTTCGGCAAAGAGCTTTTCGGCGTAAGGCCGCAACTCGCCGAGCGCAAAATTTTCGGCCTGTTCGGTGTCGGTGAGCATCGCGGTCGCGGGTTTGGGTTGGGTGCGCAAAAATTTTTCGAGCGGCGCGCGCACATACAGCGGATAGGCCCAATCGCGCAAATAGCTGCCGAGCAGCAGCGCGATCTGGGTGCGTTCGGTGCGGCGCACACGTTCGAGATTGTCGCGCAGGAATTTGATCGAGAGCAACCAGGCTGTGGTTTGGGTGAGCGCGCGCGTGACGGCCTGGCTATCCGTTGCGGGTGTGGCCGCCGCCGCATAGGCGGTCACGCGGTCGAGCAGTTTACGTTGGCGCAAATTGTTGAGCAGCGCTTCCTGGCTGGCCGCCGCGTGCGACAAATCGAGCACGGCGCAACGCGCGCCCTCAGTGGCAGCCTTTTCCAGCGCATTGGCAAGGGCCGAGGTCACATTGGGCGCGGTTTGCGCAGTATGGACGAAAAGATAAAGGTCGGCGCTCTGGCCTGGCGCTGCTTCGACACCGCCGAGCAGGTTGATTTGCGCGCGGATGGTTTGCTGCAACACGGCGTTCGGTGTGGTGGAAAAGATTGCCGCCACACGGGGCGCGAAGCCGAAACGCCGGTTGAGCAACCGTGTTTGCAACAACGCGGCGGCGCTTTCGACGGTGTCGCCCAGCGCGACGCGCTTTTGCCATTGGCGCGCGGCGATTTGATTCGACAATTCCGGCGCAGCGGGCGCGACTAGCAAAAAATCGAGCAGGTTGGCTTCGACCAATTCAAAGGCCTGCGGTGTGTGTGCGGCGCTGACCGAAGCGTAGATGGGCAGGTTCGGGCGTTGGGCGCGCAGCGCGGTGAGCCAGGTTTTGACGGCCTGCGCCTGGGCATTGCCGAGCAGCGGGTCGAGTGCCAGCAAGACGCCATCCGTTTCGGCGAAATCGAAACCTTGCGCCCAACGCAAGAGCGCGGCGCTGCCCGTCAAGGCCTCCTGCGGCGGCGCATAAAGCTGATGATCGGCCAGCGCCGCCAGTTGTTTGGGCCAGGCCAGCGCGTGCCAGCGCGGGTTGTGCGGGATCAATACGAAATTGCCGGCCAGGTATGCGCGGCGCGCATTACGCAGCACGGGGCGCGTTTGCGGCCAGACATTCGCGGTCGCGAGCCAGAGGCAACTGAGCCATCCCAGCAGCCAGAAATAAAACGGCCAACGAAGGGCCGAACCGTGATGTACTGCTTGTTTCATCAATGCGTTTCGTCGTTCGTTGGCCTGTTTCATGGAGCTCTGCTGGGCGCTTTAGCTTACTGGCGGCAGACGCCCGGCGTTAGGGACGCGGGCGTTTCGGCGGCGTACTGGTAGTGGTGGGCGCGTTCCCGCGCGGACGCACGTTGCGATTGGAATTGGTCGTCGTGGTCGTCGTGGTCGTCGCGGCTTGCCCTTTGACGCGATTGAAATCGTTGCTGTTTTGCGCGCCCTTTTGATCGCTGCCACGCATGTGCTCAGAGATTTCGCGCCGCGTGTTGTCGAGGCGTTCGGTGGCGGGCGGATGACTCGCCAAAATATTGCCCACGGAACCGGCGTTGTTTTGAGTCGCCTCAGCCAGGATGCCGAACATCTCGACCATGCCGCCCGTGTTATAACCGCTGCGTTCGATGTTGTAGAGGCCCAGATAATCGGCCTCGCGTTCGGCCTCGCGGCTGTGTTTCATCAGGAAGCCGCCCGCGATGAGTCCGCCGACGGCTTGTCCCATTTCAGCGCCTTGCTGACCGCCGAAAATTGCACCCGCGATGGTCGCGCCGATGGCAAGCACGCCGAGTTTTTGCGAACGCTTGACGTTCTCCAGTCCGTGCCGCGCGACGATGTGGCCGATCTCGTGGCCAATGACGCTGGCGAGTTGGGCTTCGCTTTTGACCTGATTGATCAGGCCGGTGTGCACGTAAACATAGCCGCCCAGCGTGGCGAAGGCGTTGAGCGAATTGTCTTCAATCACCGAAAAATGCCAGGGGATGTTTGGGCGTTGCGAATCGCGCGCCAGCTTTTGCCCCAGCCGTTCGACATAATCGGCGAGCGGCCCTTGCACCAGCCGGATGGGCTTGGGCTGTTCTTGTGGCTGGCCTTGTTGCGCTTCTTGCTTGGGGGGATTCAGCAGTTGCTGATGCACCTGCGCGCCCAATTTGAGTTCGTCCTCTTCGCTCAGGTAGCCCTGGTTGGAATGGGCTTTGTCGCGAAATTTGTCGTAAACATTGGCTTGCGCCCGCGCCGTCCCCGCCAGCGAAGCCAGCAACCCCAACGCCAGCGCCAGGTACAACGGTCTTTTCCACGCATTCACTTTCATTATACGTTCCTCCAAGAATTCATTCGTTCAGCAGCGCAAGCGCGTGGGGAAGCGTGCGCGCAATGGCGGCCAGGTTTTCGCGCGCGCCGCGCACGCTGCCTGGCACATTGACGATCAGCGTGCGGCCGCGCACGCCACAGACCGCGCGCGAGAGGGCCGCGAGCGGCGTAATTTTCAAACTTTCCTGCCGCATCAATTCCGCCAGTCCGGGTGCTTCGCGTTCGATCACCTCGCGGGTGGCTTCGGGCGTGATGTCGCGCGGGGCGAGGCCCGTGCCGCCCGTGGTGACGATCAAATTCGCCAAACCGTGATCGGCGTAATAGCGCAAGCGCGCGGCAATCTGGGCGCGTTCGTCCGGCAAGATTTCGGTCGCGACAAGCTCGGCGTGCAGGGTTTGCAATTCGGCCACGACGGCGGGGCCGGACAAATCCACGCGTTCACCGCGCGCGGCGGAATCACTAATGGTCAACACGACCGCCTTGATCGTGGTTTGCTTGAGTGCCATACAGGTTCACAAAAGGGAGGGGCAGAGTGTAAGGCTTCGGCGCGGTTGATTCAACGGGGGCTGGCGCTTCATTGCCGCTCGATCAGGTCGGGCTGGCTAAGCGGCGCGTCAGCTTGCAAACTTTCGATCATGCGCCGGGTGACGATAAACAAAGGCGCAGGCAAGGCGTCCAATTTGTACCAACCCCAGCCCTCGCACTTTTCCGGCTCGCACAATTGCGCTTCACCATCTGGGGCTTCACAGACAAAATCCACGTCAATGTAATGGCGTGCGCCGTCGTCACGTGTGAAGAGATAATTGCCGACTGCCAGCAACCGCAGCCCGGTGATTTCCAGCCCCGTTTCCTCGTGCACTTCGCGCCGTGCGGCGGCCTCGAAACTTTCGCCGTATTCGATGTGACCGCCGGGCGCGGCGTAATAGCCCGCCCCGTGCGAACCGCGCCGTTTGCCCAACAACACCTGGCCGTTGCGCATGACCAAAACACCCATGCCTACAAAAGGTCTTTCCATTGTCATCATTACTTGCTGTTAGTGTTTGCCGCGCGCCACGTCAATCACACGCTCATACAGCGTGACGTATTGCGGGATGACGCGCTCGGTATTGAATTGTTCGACCGCGTGCGCGCGCCCGCGTTGGCCGAAACTGCGTTGCTTGGTTTCATCCGTCAGAATCTCGACCGCGCGCTCGGCCAACGTTTGCACATCGCCGACTTCGATCAGATAGCCGCTTTGCCCATCCAGCACGACTTCGGGCAAACCGCCGACGCGCGAGGCGATGACCGGCACTTCGCAGGCCAACGCTTCCAGCGCCGACAGGCCGAACGATTCGGTCTCGCTCGGCAAGAGCAGCAAGTCCGCGACCGACAGGTAATCGGCGATGTTGGGCACCTGGCCGACAAACAATACGCTGTCGGTCAGTCCGTACCGTTGCGCCAAGGCTTCTGCCTCCGCCCGCGTAGGGCCATCGCCGCACATCACCAAACGGGCAGAAAGCCGTGGGTGCAAGCGCGCAAAGGCATGAATGCAATCCGTGATGCGTTTGACCGGGCGGAAGTTCGAGACATGCAAGATCAGCTTTTCATCCCGCGGGGCCAGTTGGCGGCGCAAGCTTTCGTCCGGCCGCCGCTGATAATCGGCGGCGTTGATAAAGTTGGGGATGACTTCGGTCGCGGTGTAGCCAAACGTGCGCGCCGTTTCATCCGCCAGAAAGCCTGAGACGGCGGTGACCGCGTCCGATTGGGCAATCGAAAAGCGCGTGATCGGCAGAAAACTTTTGCGCGCGCCAACCAGCGTGATGTCCGTCCCGTGCAGCGTCGTCACAAAGGGCAAATAGCGTTGCGCCCGATACATCTCGCGCGCCAGATAAGCCGCCGTCGCGTGCGGAATCGCGTAATGCATGTGCAAAACGTCTAGCTTTTGTTCTTCCGCGACTTCGAGAATTTTTGAGGCCAGTGCCAGATCGTAAGGCGGGAACTCAAAGAGCGGATAGTCGAACAAGTCCACCTGATGAAACTGCACGCGGTCATCCAATGGACAGACCCGCGTCGGCAGCGCATAGCTGATGAAATGCACCGTGTGGCCGCGCGCCGCTAATTCGTGCCCCAGTTCAGAGCCGACGATGCCGCTGCCGCCGTAGGTGGGAAAGACTGTAATGCCGATGTTCATTGCAGTGGTCTGTGGTTAGTGGTCAGTGGTCAGTGGTCAGTGGTCAGCGACAGATATACGCCCGACCACTGACCACTTTTCAAGAATACAAGTTCATTTTCCGCGTCAGCAGCGCGACCGGATCGTCCACGTTCAATGCCTCGCGCACGAAAAAAGCTTCGCCATAAGCCGCGCCGATTAACGCGCCAAAGTAGCGGTCGCGCGCGTCCATTTCGCGCAGGAATTGATCGCTGCTGACGCGCGATTGCGGTTCCTTGCTCTTGGCGTTGAAAAATTGCGAGGTGTGGGCGCGGATGGCTTCCCACTTGCGCGTGAAGGTGGCGCTGATGTCTACGATAAAGGTCGGCGCGACGGTGCGGGGGAGAAGGAAATAGGCGACACAGTTCGGTCGCCAGCGTTCGAGCTTTGGTTTGGCGTCGTATTTCGCCAAGCCCGCCAGATGGGCGGCTTCGCGCACCAGTTGCGCGGTGTGGGCATGGTCAGGGTGCGGGTCATCCCAGTATTGCGTCAACACCAGACGCGGACGCCAGCGGCGCAACACGCGCACCAGTTTCGTGCGTGACTCTTCGTTGACCCAAATGTGCGCATCGCCCAAATCCAGGTTTTCGCGCATGGAAAGCCCCAGCAATTGTGCCGCGCGGGCTGCTTCAAAAGCGCGGATTTCCGGGGTGCCGCGTGTGCTCGCTTCGCCGCGCGTCAGATCGAGGACGCCGGTTTTATAACCCTGCTGCGCCAGTTTGATGAGCGTTCCTCCGGCGGACAATTCCACATCGTCGGGATGTGCCGCGATGGCTAGGACATCGAGTTGTGTCTGGCCGCTAACATTCATCGCGCGCGCAGGGTAGCACAGACGGTGCGTTTGGGCAGCCGGGCCAGGGGCGAATACTTGCGTTGACGCGCATGGAGTCTCGGCTATAAGCTAGCGCCGTGAACATCATCGGGCGCTTCACAATTCTACTTTTGGCGGTGGCTTTATTCAGCCACCTGAGCGTGGCGCTCTTGCCGTATGGCGGGGCAGCCGACGCCTGTGAGTCGGATTGTTGTGCGAGCGCGCACCAGATGGCGCAGATGGCCAATACGCCAGCCATCGCCGCCGGGTTATGCTGCGTGCTTGATTGTCCGCCGGATGCAGAAGTTTTGCCACTGGTTACGCTCAGCAATCCAGTTCCACAGCCGCTGTCAGGCTTGCTCAGCGCAGCGCCGCCAGCGCAGTTTTCAATTTCACCATACACAAGAACTCCCCGCACGCCACCGCGCTATTTACGGGATGCCTCCAGCCGCTACCTGAAAACCGGCGCACTCCTGATTTAAGGGGCGGAGTGTGTCCACTTTCCACTAACGCAACCACCAATCAGTTTTTCAGAATGGTTCGCTGAAGTTTGTTTGGCAGGCGCTGATGGCCGGTTGACAGAGTGTTTTGAGCTTTGCTCAGCACCTGCCATTGGGCCATGCCATTGGACATAGTTGCCAGCTATTCTGATGAGGAAAATCCATGCAGACAAAATCCGTCACGCTACTTTTTCTGAGTGTGCTGGCCTTCGCCGCCGCCTGTCGTACCGGTTCACCAACGGGCGAACAAACCATCAAATCCACCAAAGTGGGCGAGCTGACCGTTACCCTCGCCAACTCGACCGGCCAGGTTACTCATGGCGAGAATGATCTGACACTTTCGTTTACCGATGCCTCCGGCAAATTGGTAGACGTCGGCGCGGCCTCGCTCAGCTTCCACATGGCCGGGATGGGTTCGATGGCTGAGATGAATGACCGCGCCACGCTCACCACCACCGACACGCCCGGCAAATACCGCGCGCATATCAAAGTCGAAATGGGGGGCACCTGGGAAGCCCAAATCGCTTATCAAGGCCCGCAAGGCACCGGCAAGGCGAGCATGAACGTGCAGACGAAATGAGACCATCGCAGTCAGTGGTTAGTAGTCAGTAGTCGGTAGAAGAGGTCTCAACGGACATCGGTTACCGGCTACTGACTACCGGCTACTGACTACTGACTACTGACTACTGACTACTGACTACTGACTACTGACTACTGACTACTGACTACCATGATTAACCGCATCATTGAATTTTCGCTGAAGAATCGCTTCATCGTCGTGGCGGCGTATGTGCTGCTGGCGGGCTGGGGGTATTGGGCGCTGCTGCACACGCCGATTGATGCGATTCCCGATTTGTCGGACAACCAGGTCATCGTCTTCACCGACTGGGTAGGCCGTTCGCCGCAAGAGGTCGAAGACCAGGTGACTTATCCGCTCTCGACGGCATTGCAGGGATTGCCGGGCGTGCGCGCGGTGCGCGGGCAATCGGCGTTCGGGTTCTCGATGATCAATGTGATCTTTGAGGATGCGATTGATTTGTACTGGGCGCGCACGCGCGTGCTGGAACGTCTGAACCTGATCACCGCGCAATTGCCGACAGGGGCCGCGCCGACGCTGGGGCCGGATGCTTCGGGCGTCGGGCAGATTTTCTGGTACACGTTGGAAGGAGCGGGGCAAAGCCTGCGCGATTTGCGTTCATTGCAGGATTGGTTCGTGCGCTACCAACTCAACTCGGTGCCCGGCGTGGCCGAGGTCGCTTCGGTCGGCGGGCACGTCCAGCAATACCAAATTGACGTAGACCCGAACCGGCTGCGCGCCTATGCGATTCCGTTCTCGATGGTGGCCGAAGCCGTGCGGCGCAGCAACTCCAATGTCGGCGGCAACGTGATCGAACAGAACGGCCAGTGGTCGGTCGTGCGCGGCGTCGGGCTGATCGAATCCACTGGCGACATTGAGAACATCGTGATCGGTTCATCTTCCGGTGAAAGAGGCGGCACGCCCGTGTACGTGCGCAACGTCGCGGCGGTCAAACTCGGCAATGCTTTCCGCGTCGGCGTGCTCGACCGCGATGGCAAAGAGGCGGTGGGCGGCGTGGTCATTGCGCGCTACGGCGTCAATGCGCTCGAAGTCATCAACGGCGTCAAAGAAAAGCTCAAAGCCATCGAAGCCGGACTGCCGCACGGCGTGCGCATCGTGCCGTTTTATGACCGGACGGAATTGATCCTGCGCGCGACCGAAACGCTCAAACGCGCGCTGATCGAAGAGTTATTGCTGGTCACGCTGGCGCACATCATTTTCCTTTTCCATTTTCGCTCCATCCTGATCGTCACGATCCCGTTGCCACTGGCCGTGCTGGTGTCTTTCCTGTTTATGCGTTACCTCGGCATCAGTTCGAATCTGATGTCGCTGGCCGGGATTGCGATTGCGATTGGCGTGCTGGTTGATGCGGGCATCGTCGTGACCGAAAACGCCTTTCGCCAAATCGAAAAGAAAGGCGTCGCGCCCACAGACCGGCGGCGCGTTTGGGTGACGGTGCTCGAAGCGACCCAACTGGTGGGCCGCCCGATCTTCTTTTCGATGACGATCATCATCCTGGCGTTCATCCCTGTCTTTGCGCTGACGGGCCGCGAGGGGAAGCTGTTTCATCCGCTGGCCTTCACCAAAACCTTTGCGATGGCGGGCGCGACGCTCATCGCGATCACGCTGGTGCCCGTGCTTTGCACCTTGTTGCTGGGCGGAAAGTTTCACGCCGAAGACGACAATCTGGTGATGCGCGCTTTGCACAAGCTCTATCGCCCGGCGCTGCGGTTCGCGCTGGCGCATCGCGCGCTGACGCTTTTGCTGGCGGCGGTGCTGTTCGCGGGCGCGCTTTATCGGGCCACACACATCGGCAGCGAATTCATGCCGGAACTTAACGAAGGCGAAGCGATGTACATGCCGATCACCGATCCGGCGATTTCAATAGACGAGGCGTTGCGCGTGATGCAGATGCAGGATCGCACGCTCAAATCCTTTCCCGAAGTCGCCTGGGTAGTCGGCAAGGCGGGCCGCGCCGAAACCTCGACCGATCCCGCGCCGGTGAACATGAACGAAACCCTCGTCCATCTGAAACCGCCCGCCGAATGGCGGCCCGGCATGACGCGCGAAAAACTGATCGCCGAGATGGACGCGAAACTCACCATGCCCGGCGTCCAAAACATCTGGACGCAGCCCATCATCAACCGCATCGAGATGCTGACCACCGGCATCCGCACCGAGGTCGGCGTCAAAATTTACGGCAGCAATTTGCAGGAGTTGGAACGGCTTTCAAACGAAGCCGCCGCCGCGCTACGCACCGTGCCGGGCGCGGGCAACGTCTCGCCCGAACCGCTGACCGGCGCGCCTTACGTTGACATCAAACTCGACCGGCAGGCGGCGGCGCGTTACGGCATCGGCGTGCAGGCGATTCAGGAGGTCATTGATATGGGCATCGGCGAAAGCAATTTGACCGTGACCATCGAGGGGCGCAAACGGTTCCCGGTGCGCGTGCGTTACGCGCCGCAATACCGCACGACGCCTGAATCGCTGGGGCAATTGCTGGTGTCCGCGCCGAACGGGATGCAGATTCCGCTCGCGCAATTGGCGACGATTCGTTCGACGCAGGGCGCTTCGATGATCGCCAGCGAGAACGGGCTGTTGCGCGGGACGGTGCTGCTCAACGTGCGCGGGCGCGACGTGGGCAGCTTTGTCGAAGAGGCCAAACCGCTGCTCATCAACCGCGTGCCGTTGCCGCCGGGTTATTACTTTGAATGGAGCGGGCAATATGAAAACCAGCAACGCGCCCGCGCCCGGTTGCAACTGGTCTTGCCGCTCGTGCTGGTCGTGATTTTTGTGCTGCTCTATTTGACCTACAACTCATTTATTGAAGCCGCGCACGTCTTGCTGGCCGTGCCGTTTGCGCTGACGGGTGGCGTCTATTTGGTCGCGGCGCTCGGCTACAACTTTTCGGTGGCGGTCTGGGTCGGCTTCATCGCGCTGTTCGGCACGGCGGTGCAAACGGGCATGGTGATGGTGATTTATTTGAATGAAGCGGTCGAACGCAAACGGGCCGAACTGGGCGGCCTGACGCACGACACCTTGCAACAGGCGGTGATGGAAGGCGCGGTCTTGCGCCTGCGGCCAAAGGTCATGACCGTCTCGACCGTCGTCGCGGGGTTGTTGCCGATTATGTGGAGTCACAGCGCGGGCGCGGAGGTGATGAAACCGCTCGCCGCGCCGGTATTGGGCGGCATGGTTTCGTCGTTGTTGCACGTGCTGATCGTCACGCCGGTGATCTTTTCGTGGCTGCACGAGCGCAAGCTCAAAAGGGAGGCAGTCAAGGCGACGGTCAATGAACAACTATCCGACACTGGCAATGAGCCGGTGGCAATTGATGATGGTCAGGGATGAAGCAGTGGCGAAGCCTCAGACGTGGAGACCCGCTCCCGGCTGGACGGCTTCAAAGACTAACAACCTACTCAACTTTAAGGAGATATAAAGATGAAGAACAAAATTGCATTTCCGAGCCTGATCGCAGCGCTCTTGCTAATGACCTTGGCAGTCTGGGCGCACGACCCGGTGAAACTTTCCGGCTACCTGGTAGACACGGCATGCGCGGCAGATCACGTCAAAGACAGTGCGGAAGCCGCGACTAAGTTTGCCGCTGAGCATACCAAGTCCTGCGGACTGATGGAGGAGTGCGTCAAGAGCGGCTACGGCGTCTTCAGCGACGGGAAGTGGTATCCCTTCGATGACAAAGGAAACCAATTGGCTAAAGCGATCCTCGACAAAACCCAGCGGACGGATCACATCAAGATCACCGTCGAAGGCATGAAGCACGACGGAAAAATTCTCGTGCAGAAGATGACTGCGGAGTGAATAGCTCGTCCAGGCAAGGCGGAAGGGGTTGGTTAAGCACACTAGCCCTTTCGCGCTGCGCTTATTCCCAGAGTCAGAATTCAAACTTAGGAGAAAAACCATGAAGCACAAAACAACCAAAGTACTGGGCGGGGCGCTGCTGCTTGCCGCCCTCACGCTCTCAACCGCCGCCTTCGGCGAATGGCAGGCGAGCGGCAAGGCAAACCCATACGCCAACCGCACGCCAGCGCCGCCCGCACAAACAACGCCGCAAGACGGCGTGCAGACTGCGACCATCGAAGTCACGGGCAAGGGCTTTGAGCCAGCCAGCCTAAAGCTGCAAGTGGGCACACCGGCCAAAGTGACGTTCACCAGAAAGACGGACGAGACCTGCGCCAAAGAGGTCGTCATCAAGGATTACAACCTCAAGCGCGCGCTGCCGCTCGATGAAGCGGTGACGCTCGAATTCACGCCGCGCAAAGGCGAATTCAGCTTTGCCTGCGGGATGAACATGCTCAAGGGCAAACTGATCGTGGAATGAACCGCGTGGGCTGCGACATCTCTCAACGACCGGCATTGACCGGCTATGACCGAATTTCAACAACCAACCAAAGGGGAAGTTATGAACACAAAGATCGAAGCAATTTCAATGAGCCTGCTGCTCGCATTGTCACTGGGCGTTTTCAGCCTCGTGGCGGCGGCGCAGGACAAGCCGGGGCAGATGGATAAGATGGACGGGATGAAGATGGGCCAGATGAAGATGAAGCCGAAGATGGAGATGGTGATCGGCAAAAAGGGCATTCTCAACTTCACTTCGTCATTCCACGCGGGCGACACCGTGCTGAAGTCAGGCACGTATCAGGTGCAGCACGTCGAGGAAGGCAGCGATCATCACATCATCGTGTTGAAAGAAGTGCCGTCAGGCCAGGGCTTCCGCGGCGGCAATACGATGGCGGGCAAAGAGGCCGCCCGGCTGCACTGCAAATTCGAGCCGTCGGAAAAGAAGTGGAGCAACACGACGGTAATGCTGCGCACCAACGACAAAGGCGAAAAGGAAATCGCCGAGATTCACGTCGCGGGCGAAAAGTTCGTGCATAAGCTGTAAGCGCTGCGGCCTGAAATCACCAACCGCGCGGCTGCCCTGGCACTGAGTCCGAGCAGCCGCGCGGGAATAGCAGGCTGCGGCCTGCGCTCAGTTTGCCAATAGGAGTAGTTATGAAAAGGCAATTCTGTGGATTTTGTCGAAGCACCTTTTTGTCTGCGCTGACTCTGATTGCCTTGCTGTCCAGTGCGTCTCAGAGCGCATTGGCACAGCAGCAATTGAAGGCAACCGCCTTCGCCCCGCCAGCCGCGCAAAAAGACAATGCCAGCCGCATCACCATCAGCACCGAGTTGGTTTCGTTCACCGTGACCGTCACAGACAATCAGGGGTGTCACGTAACCGGACTCGACCGCCGGGCCTTTGCGGTCTACGAAGATAACGTGCGGCAGGAGCTTAACTTTTTTAGCGACCGTGACGCGCCTGCTTCGGTCGGCGTGGTCTTCGATGTCTCCGGCTCGATGCGCGGGGAGAAGGTCATTTTCGCCAGAGAAGCACTCGCGCGCTTTATTCAAACCAGCCATCCCGAAGACGAATACTCGCTCATCAGCTTCAATGATTCTGCCAGGTTGCTGTTCGACCGCACGCGTGACGGCGAGGCGCTGCTCGCGCAGTTCGGCAGCGTTCATCCACAGGGCAACACGGCGCTCTACGACGGCGTTGCCCTCGGCCTCGAGGCGCTCGCGCACGGTCGTTATGCGAAGCGGGCGCTGATCGTCATCAGCGACGGCGAAGACAATCGCTCGCGCTCCACTTTCAATCAGGTTAGGCGGAAGTTACAGGAATCGGGCGTAACGATCTACACCATCCTGATTGGCTCGCCGCCGCCCCACAGCAATGGCGGAATCGTAATGGGTCAACTGGCCGCAGCTTCCGGCGGGAAATCTTTCTCTCCGGGCGATGGTGAAGCGCTGAGCGAAGCCTTCGAGCAGATCGCGCTGGAACTGCGCCATCAATACTCCCTCGGCTACACGCCGACGAACGTCACTGACGACGGCCAATGGCGTCGCCTCAAAATCATCGTTACGCCGCCCGCTGAATCGCCGCGCTTGATTGTGCGCAGCCGTAAAGGTTACTACGCAGCCGCCAGTCTGGCTGAGCGCGCTGAATCGGCCAGTGGCGCTGACATTGCTGCTCAGCCAAGTGCCGCAAGTGCCGGTAGAGGGTCAGAGTGTTGTCAGTGTCCTTGTGAATGTTGCCCCGCCGCTATTGCACGCGATCAGCAATCTCAGGTGCTACGCTCCGAAGCCGAAGGGTGTCAGTGTTGAGCCGGTGACGATTGCCGAAGGAGAGAAGGAGAGTTTTTGATGAAGCGAAAAAACTGTTTTAGATTGTCCGCAGCTTTGCTCTGGCTGAATTGTGCCGCCGCGCTTGCCCTGGGGCAAGTTGCGAGTGTGCCAGTGGAATCGGCGCCCGCGCCCGCCAGCGCTGCGCCGATCTCTGTCTACGCGCGGCTGATTGATCCGGCGAAGGGCATGACAGCGGATGATTTGGTGCGCTATGCCTTGGAACACAACGGCGAGTTGCTGGCCGCGCGCAGGATGATTGCCGAGGCGCAGGGGCGTTTGCGGCAAGCCGGTTTGAAAGCCAATCCGATGCTGGAAACCAGCGGCAAACAGGCCGTGACCACGCCGGACAACAACCAGATGTTCAGCGTCGAACTGCCGCTGGAATTGGGCGGACGGCGGCAGGCGCGCGTGCTTGTCGGTCAGCGCGAAGTCGAAATGCGGCAGGCCGAAGTCCGCGATTTCGAACGCAAGCTGGCCGCCGAAGTGCGGATGAAATACGCCGACGCCATTGCCACAGCGCGCAAGCTGAAATTGACCGAAGAGTTATTGGAATCCACCCGCAACTCGCATCAACTCGTGCAGGCGCGCGTCGAACACGGCAAGAGCGCCGTGTTGGAAAAGAACGAAGTTTGGGTCGAACTCAATCGCGCCGACGCGGCTCGCCTCAATGTCGAGAGCAAAGCCGAAATCGCTTTGCTGGAATTGAAAAAAGTCATCGGCGCGCCGCCGGAAGAGCAGTTGGAACTGCGCGGCGAATTCGCTGCTGTTCAGCCTGCGCCCGCTGCTGCCGAACTGTTAAAACAGGCATTGGCGATGCGGCCTGATTTGATGACCTTGCGCGCGGCGGAACGTCTGGCCGAGGCGCAGATTGAGCAGGTGCGGCGCGAAGGGCGCATTGAGGCCAGCGTATTTGCGGGCTATGAGCGGATGAGCAACGGCTACGATGTGCTGGGCTTTAACGAAGCGGGCCGCTTGACGCCGGTCAATGCGGTCTTTCATTACGCGACCTTTGGCGTGCGCTTTACGCTGCCGACCAGAAACAAGAATCAGGGGATGATCGAAGCGGCAGTCGCGGCGGCGGAGGCGGCACGGCACCGGCGCGAATTCGCCGAACTGGTCGTGCGTAATGAAGTGGCTTCCGTCACGGCCCGGCTCGAAAGGGCACGTGCGGCGCTGGCTGTCTATCGCGAGCGCGTGCTGGCCCCGGCGCAACAGAATTTGGACGTCGTGCAAAAGACTTACACGCTCGGCTACAAAACGGCGCTGGATTACCTGACCGAGCAGCGCCGCTACATCGAGGTTGAGAACGATTACACCGAAGCGCTTAAGGAATACTTGGAAGCCTTGGCCGAACTGGATCGCGTCGCGGGCGTGACGCTACGAGAGGAGAAGCAATGAAACAGCAACGTTGGTTGTGGATTGTCGTAACGGTTTTTGTATTGGCGGCTGCGGCTGGCGGATTCTGGTTCTGGCGCGGCAAGAGTTCAAGCAGTGTGGCCGGGCGTCCGGTGCCGACGCCGGATTTTGACGTGGCCGCTACGCCCGCGCATGAAACCTCGGTGGCGCGCCCGGATGATATGTTGATTAGCTTGCCGCCGGAAAAACTAGCCAACGCCAGCTTCAAAATCGAAGCCGTGCAACCCGCAATGGCTGCGCCGACTAGCGGCGGCTTGCGCGCGGTGGGCACGGTGCAATCCAACCCGTACAAAGAAACGCCCGTGATGCCGATTGCGGGTGGCATCGTGCGCGCCGTCAACGTGACGCTGGGCGAACAAGTCACGCCAGGCCAAACGCTGGCGACCCTGTTCAGCACGGAACTCTCCGAAGCGCAGACGGCTTATCTGAAAGTCCAGGCTGAGATCGAAAAGCATCACAAACATTTTCGCCGTGCCGCCGATCTGGTCGAACTGGGCGCGATCAGCCGTGAGGAATACGAGGACACGCAGTCGCAATACAAGACCGAGCAGGCCGAATTGGGCGCGGCACGGCAACGGTTGGTGCTCTATGGGCTGACGGCCAAGCAGATTGATGCGTTGCAATCCGGCGCGGAAGCGAGCGCGTTGATTACGATCACCGCGCCCGTTTCCGGCCTCGTGCTCAACCGTCTCGTCAACCCCGGTGAAGTGGTCAACATGGGCAAAGAACTGTTCCGCTTGGCCGACCTTTCGACGGTCTGGGTGATCGGCCAGGTTTACGAACAGGATTTGGCTCGTGTGCGTGTCGGGACGGCGGCGGCAATCACGGCGGCGGCCTATCCGCAACGCCGCTTTACCGGGCGTGTCTCATATATTGACCCGCGCATCGAACCGCAAACCCGCACGGCGCAGGTGCGCATCGAGGTCGGCAACGCCGGGCAGCCGCTCAAATTGGGCATGTTCGTTGATGTAAATTTTGGCGGCGACGTGCCAACCAGGACAGAGGCAAACGCGGCGGTGAGCGTTCCGCAATCCGCTGTGCAATTGATCGGCACGAAGCCGGTGGTGTTCGTTGCCACGGCAGAGGCGGGCGGCTTTGCCCAACGTGCGGTTCAGGCTGGCCCGGCGGTGAATGGCGTCGTGCCGGTCTTCGATGGTCTTAGTCTCAACGACCGCGTGGTGACGGAAGGCAGTTTTTTGCTGCGCGCGGAAAGCTTGAAACTCGATCCGGCCCAGACGCGCGAGGCTGCGCCGGAACAGCGTGCGCGGGCTGACCAGCACAAGGCAGCGCCAGCAGACAAGGCGGCCACGGCGGCGGAAATCCAAACGGCCACGGTCGTTTTGAATGAGAAAGGTTACCAGCCGGGCACCCTGCGGTTACGTCCCGGCATCCGAGCGCGCGTCACGTTCCTGCGCAAAGTCGAGGCGACCTGCGGCACCGAAATCGTGCTGGCGGATTACGGCATCAAACGCGCACTGCCTTTGGGCCAGCCGGTGACCATCGAATTCACGCCGGCCAAACCCGGCGAATTCAAATTTTCGTGCGGGATGGATATGTTGCAGGGCAGCATTGTGGTGAAGTGATCCGGCTGCGTTTTTTATGAGTGGAGCTTACGAAGGACGTTGCCACAGAGGCACAGAGACACCGAGAAAAGACTTTGAGACCAGCGCACTATTTTCCCCTCTGTGCCTCTGTGCCTCTGTGGCAATGCCTTCCAAAGCTTTTGCGCTTTAATGAAAAGTCTACGAGAGGCAAGTTGAGTGGATGGAAAAACGAAGCGGTTTGGCTTATGCTGACGCCGCTTTTTGAGCGCCCACAAGGCGTTTGGGTTTGCTGCCACTTGCGGATCCCCGCTTTCCCAAGCTTCCCCTGACCCAAGCTTCCCCTGAATTGATGCGCCCGACCGAGCAAGTCAACCAAACATGATCCCGCATTTCCGGAGGAATTATTTCAGTGCAATCCACTGCCAAAGCGAAAGCCGCCAAATCGGCTGAGTCCGTCAAGTTTGCCGCGTTAGATCAGCGCGAAATCAGCGCCGTCACGCCGAGTTGGCTGTTACGTTACGCCGTTGTGGTGTGCGGCGCGTCGGTGATGGTGGTGGAAATTTTAGGCTCGCGCATCTTGGCCCCCACCTTCGGCACGACGCTGCACGTCTGGAGCGCGTTGATCACGGTGACGCTGGCGGCGCTGGCGCTGGGTTATTCCTTTGGCGGACGGCTGGCCGACGACAAACCTGGATTGCGCACCTTGATGATCGTGATCGGGATTTCGGCGGGGACGCTGTTGCTGTCTGACCTGCTCACCGCGCCCGTCTTGCGTTTTGCCTATGGCGGCGGAATGGTTATCGGGACGTTTGTGGCCGCTGTCTTGCTCTTTCTGCCGACGCTGTTTTTGCTAGGGATGGTTTCGCCGATGGCCGTGCGCGCGGCAGCCGATCAGAACCATTTGGGCCAGAGCGTGGGGAACCTGTATGCGCTCTCGACGGTCGGTTCGGTCGCGGGCAGTTTGGCCGTGTCGTTATTGCTGATTCCGCGGCTCAACGTGCACACAGCGGTGATTTTGACGGCGGTGGCGCTGGGCAGCGTGCCGCTGTGGTATTTGCTGAGCGGCGCGAAAAAACAAATGGGCGTTTTGCTGTTGATGGGCCTGGCGCTGGGCGGTGTTGCCACCAAAGTCCTGGGCGAAGACGCCGACCGCACGATCTATTACAAGGGCCGCCCCTTTCCGGTCACGGCGCGCGAACCGTCGTCGTATGGCGATCTGGTCGTGAGCGATCATCAGGGTACCAAGTATTTATTTCTGAATGGCGTGCAGCAGGGTTCGTTGCGTGGTGACAATTCGGGCGCGCGTTATGCCTATGGTTTGGAGCGGCTGGCGACGGTCAACGGGGTGCCCAAAAACATGCTGGTCTGGGGCCTGGGCGCGGGCGTCTATGCGCGCAAGATGGCCGAGGCAGGCACGCAGGTCACGGTGCTCGAGATTGACCCGGCTTCGGAAAAAATCGCGCGCGAACATTTTGGCTTGCCAGCATCAGTCAAAGTCATCATCGGCGACGCGCGGACAGAGACGTTGCGGCTGAATGAAAAATACGAAGTCATCGTGCTGGACGCCTTCAGCGGCGACACGCCGCCCTTTCACCTGTTGACCAAAGAAGCGTTTGAAAGTTTGCGCACACGCCTCGCGCCCAACGGCTTGATCCTCGCCAACATCGTCGGCGCGGCACAGGGCGAAGGCTCGCGCGTCGTGGCCTCGGTGGTCAAAACGCTGGCGGCGACGTTTGGGAACGTGAGCGTCTTTGCGCCCAATCGCAAACTGGATGCGCGCGACGATCCCAACTATGTTTCGACCATGTTCCTGGTCACAGGCGCATTGCCCGCCCAGGCGGCGGCGTTCCCGTTACCGGTGCCGAAGGAAATGCAAAGTTATTTAGACAGCGTGCTCACGGCGCGCATCAACGATGTGACGCAAGAGGGCGCGGTGCTGTTGACCGATGCTTACGCGCCGTTAGAGGCGTGGTCAGACGCGGCGGTCAGAGCGATGCGTTAAAGCAGGCAGAACTTACGCAAGGATTTGCCACAGAGGCACGGAGACACAGAGGAAGACCGCGATCTGCGGCAGAACTGTAACAAAGCTCTGTGGCTCTGTGGCTCTGTGGCTCTGTGGCTCTGTGGCTCTGTGGCTCTGTGGCTGATTTGGTTGTGTTCAAGGTGCCCCGAAATAAAACGATTGCTTGCGGCCCAATCGCCCTCGCGCGGTTGGGTGCGAACTGGAAGGGTTGGCGAATGAAAAGAACACGTTTTTCATCTTTGTTATTGCTGGTGACTTGTTTGGTGCTGGTGGGTGGCTTCCTGGGCGACATGCGTTCGACCGCGCATTCCAGCGCGTCTTATAGCGCCGTGCCTGCCGCCGCGTTGAACAAGCTGGCGCCCTGGGTGCTGGCGCATTCGACGCAGGGCGCTGAGATCGAATTTCTGGTCGTGCTCAAAGACCAAGCCGATTTGAGCGGCGCGGCGCAGCAGACGACCAAACTGGAAAAAGGCCGCTTTGTGCGTGAGACGCTGTGGGCCAAGGCGCAGACGGCACAGGCGCCGTTGGTTGGCTGGTTGAAAGAGCGCAACCTGTCTTACCGGTCGTTTTACATCATCAATGCGCTGTGGGTGAAAGGCACGCGGGCCGTGGCGGTTGAAATCGCCGCTCGCCCCGAAGTCGCCCGCGTCGAAGGCAATCCCTTGTTAAGCGGCCTCAGTCCCATCGAACGCGAAGCCCAACCTGATGACAATCAGCGGCTAATGGCTGAGTTGAGTGTCGAACCTGGTGTCAGCGCGATTCGCGCGACCGAGTTGTGGGCTTTGGGGTTCAACGGGCAAGGCATCGTCGTTGGCGGACAGGACACCGGCGTGGAATGGACGCATCCGACCTTGCGGCTGCGCTATCGCGGCTCGGCCAGTCCGGTGGTCAGTCACGATTACAACTGGCACGATTCGGTGCACACGGGCGGTGGCGCTTGCGGCCCTGATTCACCCATGCCTTGCGACGATCACAATCACGGCACGCACACCTTGGGAACCACCGTCGGTACGGATGGCGACGCCAATCAAATCGGCGTCGCACCGGGCGCGCAATTCGTGGCCTGCCGCAATATGGATCGCGGCAACGGCACGCCCGCGACCTATCTGGAATGCTTTGAATTCATGCTCGCGCCCTATCCGGTCAATGGCACTCCTGCGCAAGGCGATCCGAGCAAGGCGCCTGATTTGACGGTGAATTCGTGGACGTGCCCGGCGTCGGAAGGCTGCGCGCCCGATACGTTGCGGCTAGCCGTCGAGGCGCAACGCGCGGCGGGCATTTTCACCGTCGTTTCCGCCGGGAATAGCGGCCCCAGTTGCGCGACGATCAGCGAACCGCCGGGCCATTACGCGGCGGTTTATTCGGTGGGCGCGTTTGATGCGCGGACGGGCATCATCGCCAATTTCAGCAGCCGTGGCCCGATCCTGGTGGATAACAGCGGGCGCGGCAAACCGGACATCGCCGCGCCCGGCGTGGCGGTGCGTTCGGCGATTCGGGGCGGCCTTTACGCCAGCTTCAATGGGACTTCGATGGCTGGGCCGCACGTGGCGGGCGCGATTGCCGTGTTATGGTCGGCGCGGCCTGAGTTGAAAAATCAATTGGCCTTGACCGAGGGTTTGCTGAACGAATCCGCCGTGCGCGTGGACGCGAACACTTGCGGCGGCAACGGCGCGCAAAACAATGTGTATGGTAATGGGCGGTTGGATGTGAAAGCCGCCTATGATCTGGCGCTGGCCGATGTCTCGCCTTTGTCCGACACGATCAGCTTTCGCGGTGGCAACGGGAAAATCCAAGTCAAAGCCCTACCCGATCTGAAATGGCGCGCCGTCAGTAACACGCCGTGGATCACGTTCACCGGCAGCAGCGCAAATTTCACGGGCAGTGACAACGCGCAATTCACGGTGGCCGAAAACAACAGCCCTGAGCCGCGCAGCGGGATGATTTTGGTCGCGGGCCGCCCGATCACGATTACGCAATCGGGCACGGCGCCTTTCGCCGTGGCCGGGCGCGTCGTGGCGCAAGACGGCACGCCCGTGGCGCGCGCGACGATCTTGTTCACCCACGTCAAAGATGGCGCACCGGGGCCGGCTTCCGTCCTTACCGACGACGAGGGGCGTTGGAGCCGGGCCGGTTTTGAACCGGGCGTGACGTACCGCGTGCGTCCGTCCAAGGGCCGCCAGTCGTTCGAGCCGAATGCGCTTGATTTTGCCGCGCCGGTGACGAACCTCAATTTCACCGCCATCAATCGCCGCATCATCTTCGGCGCGCAGTAGCCGTGATGATTTGCTGAAATGGAAACCGTGCTGACGACTTCGCCGCCACTGGCCGCCCAATTCATACGGCGCGGCGAAGTCGTCGCCTTTCCGACCGAGACTGTCTATGGTCTCGGCGCCAATGTTTTTGACGAAGCGGCCATCCGCAAAATTTTCCAGGCCAAAGGCCGCCCGACCGACAACCCGCTCATCGCCCACGTCGCCAATCTGGCACAGCTTCAAACGCTAACCACGCACTTGCCCGCAAACGCCGCGCAACTCATCGCCGCCTTTTTCCCCGGCCCGCTGACACTGGTGTTGCCCAAACATCCGGATGTATCGTTGCTGGCGACAGCCGGTTTGCCAACCATCGGCGTGCGCATGCCGCGTCACGCGCTGGCACTCGAATTCATCACCGCCTGCGGGGTGCCGCTGGTCGCGCCCTCGGCCAATCTTTCTGGCCGGCCCAGCCCTACGACCTGGCAAGCCGTGCAAGCCGATTTGGACGGGCGTATCGCCTGCATCCTGCAAGGTGAGCAGGCCGAAGTGGGGCTGGAATCCACGGTCGTAGATTGCACGGGCAATGCGCCGGTTGTTTTGCGCGCCGGGGCCTTGACGTTGGAACAATTGCAAACCGTGCTTCCCGCCAGCCGTTTGGCGAGTCAGCACGACGTTGCCGTGCCGAAAAGCCCCGGACTGAAATATCGGCATTATTCGCCGCAGGCGCGCGTCGTGCTGATTGATAACGTGGCCGGGCTGAGCGCCAGCTTGGCCGCAGCGTTTATTGGCTTAAACGCGCCGCCCCGCAGGGACGAATTTCGCTGCCTTAAGCTTTGCGCCAACGTGGCCGAATATGCGCACGAGGTATTCAGCTTTTTTCGGGTTTGCGATGCAGCGGGCGTGCGGGAAATTTATTGTGAGGTCGTCGAAGAGCGCGGCTTGGGGCTGGCCTTAATGGATCGCCTCAAACGCGCGGCCCAGAATGTGGCGCCAGCTTAGGCCAAAAAAATAACCCTTGGCCTGGCGCAAGGGTTATCTCAATTTCAGTTTTATGGCGGCTCTGCCTTACCACTGCAAGACCATCAAGATCCATAACAGCGGCAAGTAAATGACCGAAGCTTTCAGCAACCGCAAGGCATTCTCGCGGGTCAATTCCTGAGCCGCTGCAAAACTTGCGCGCAGCAAGTAAACGCCCAGCAGCAAGGCGCCCGCCAAATAAACAGGCCCGGAAAGACGCAACAACGTCGGCAACAAGCTGATCGGCAGCAACGCCAGCGAATAACCCACAATCTCGCGCGCCACGGCTTTGCCATCCGGGCTGACCACGGGCAGCATGCGAATACCCGCCTGCGCATAATCATCGCGATATAACGTGGCAATGGCGTGAAAATGCGGAAATTGCCAGAGGAAAAGAATGCCGAACAGCACCAGCGTTTCGACGCCAACCGCATTGCGCGCCGCCGTCCAGCCCAACACCGGCGGCAAGGCACCGGGGAAGGCTCCGATGAACGTGCACCACGTCGTGCGCGTCTTGAGCGGCGTGTAAAGGAAAAGGTAGCTCGCAAATGCCGCCAAGCCCCAATACGCCGTGAGCGGGTTAATGAAATAGGCCAGATAGATTTCGGCCAGCAGGGAGATAGCCAGTCCAAACCAGAGCGCTTTGACCGGCGCGATCAGGCCCGCCGGTAAAGGCCGTCCTTGCGTGCGCGGCATCCGCGCGTCCAACGCGCGTTCCCAGTATTGATTCAGCGTGGAGGTGCCGCTGACCAACAGGCCGACACCCAAAGCGACGTGCAGCAGACCGGTCACGTTGACCGCGCTGACCGAACCGAGTGTATAACCAGCCAGGGCGGAGAGCGTGACCAAAAACGTAATGCGCGGCTTGGTCAGCGCGCAATATGCAGAGAGCTTGCCACTCCAACGCGGCGCGGGCGCTTGACGCAGCTTCGCCGGAACCGCAGCCGGTTCGACCCCGAACTCCACACCAGCAGGCGTGGCGGGCGTTAATACTTCCATTACACAACCTTTCAAGATGATGAAAAATGAAGGTGACAGCACTTAAGTCGCGGCCAAGATAGCAAAGCGGTTGTGCTTTTCCAAACGGCGTGTTCAGGCCACGGGCGCTGGCTTGGCCTGAAGTAGGGCAGGCGGCAACTTGAAGCGTGCGGATTGTTGACTTGACAGTCTTTGCGGCGGCTCCCTATACTCCGCGACTTGCAAACGCCCGGTCAGTCTCGTCTGTGGCGCACATCATTAAGTTCTGAAGAGAGTTTTCAAGGAGAGTTTCGAGTTATGCCGAATCATAAGTCTGCTGAAAAGCGCGACCGCCAGAATGCGCGCCGCAATGTCATCAATACCGCCAGCCGCACGCGCTTGCGTTCCAATATCAAAAAGATTCGCACGGCCCTGGCCGCCGGCAAGAAAGACGAAGCCCAGGCCTTGCTGCCCGCCATCGTTTCTGTGATTGACAAGTCAGTGCAAAAAGGCGTCCTGCACAAGAACGCCGCCGCCCGGCACAAAGCGCGCCTGACCGGCCACGTCAACGCATTGCTGGCCAAGTAAGAGCCGCAGCGCACAAGACATTCAGACCACAGTGAAGTTCGCCAACAGCCTGATTCGCAGCGGCGGGTCAGGCTGTTGCTTTGTACAGTACCGCGCGCGTGAGCAAGCGGAGCGTGTTGGTTGTCTCAACCGGTTTAGAGCTGAAGCTTCCGCTTGCGCGCGCGCGCGGTACCGCATTCAATTCAGTTGCGCCCGGCGTTGTTTCAAACCGGCGATTTTCTCTTTGATTTTTGCCGCGTCTTTGGCGTCCGGCGCGCGTCGCAGGTAGGTTTCCAGGTCGGCCAGCGCGGGGGTCAAGCGTTCCAGCGCGGCATAAATCAAGCCGCGATCCCGCACTTCATTGAGCGCGTCGGGTGTGATGAGCAGGGCGCGTTCGATCACGCCGAGCGTTTTGTGGTGATCGGCGGCGCGGGCGTAAATGCCTTTCAGGTTTTGCAGCATGCGCGTGAGGATTTGTTTTTTGCTGACGGCGGTTAGGAACGAGCGTTCAAAGACGACGCTGCCCTGGTACATCTGCAAGACCATCTGGAAGCAATCCGCTTCTGACAAGAGCCGCCCGCCGTGAAAGGGGTCAAGCAAGATTTCATCGTCTTCAGCCTGATACTTGACCAGGAAATGGCCGGGCATGCCGACGCCCAACACGCGCAGTCCCAGGCGGCGCGCCACTTCCATGTAAACCACTGAAAGCGTGATCGGAATGCCGCTGCGCCGTTCGAGCACATCACTGAGAAAGCTGTTGCGCGCGTCGAAATAATTTTCGGTATTGCCGCGAAAGCCCAATTCGTCAAAAAGCACATCGTTTAGCCGCAAGAGCCGGGTGATGGGCGAGGCATGGGTGTCATCATTGCTGCGCGCCCGGGCCGCGAAATCGTCGAGTTGGGCCAGGTAAGGTTCAAGTTCCAGTTGCGGATATTCTTCCGCCGCGAGCAGCAACGCGGCGCGGTCAAGTTCCAGTTCGTCTTCGTTGCGCGCCACTTGCAGGGCGAATTGCGCGCGGGCTTCTGTGGTTTTCATGGCGGGCGAAGTTTAACACAACGCCCTGGCTGTGCAGTCGCCACAGGTTTGCTCTTCACTTTCAATGGTGCTCAGCACAAAATGCCGAATCGTTATGACAGGACTCACTACACAGCAATTACAGGCGTATGACCGCGACGGCTTTCTGGTGCTGGAAGGTTTTGCCAGCCGCGCCGCGTGCGAACGGTTGCGCGCCCGCGCCCGGCAACTGGTGGCGGATTTTGATCCAGCCGGCGTCATTTCGATCTTTTCGACGCGCGAACAGACGCGTACCAGCGACGAATACTTTTTGACCTCCGGCGATCAAGTGCGCTTTTTCTTTGAGGAAGAAGCCTTTGACGCCGCGGGCCAGTTGCGTCAAAGCAAAGAGCATTCAATCAACAAAATCGGCCACGCGCTGCACGACCTCGATCCCGTGTTTGCTGAATTTTCGCGGCAACCTGGGTTGGCTGCGGTTGCGCGCGACTTGGGTTACCAACAGCCGTTGTTGCTCCAATCAATGTATATCTTCAAACAGCCCAACATCGGCGGCGAAGTCGTTTGTCATCAGGATGCGACGTTCCTCTATACCGAACCGCTCAGCGTGACCGGTTTCTGGTTCGCGCTCGAAGACGCGACGCAAGCGAACGGCTGTCTGTGGGCGCTGCCGGGCGGGCACAAACTGGGATTGAAAAAACGCTTCGGACGCGACGGCCAGAGTGGAACCAAGTTTGAAGCTTTGGATGACACCCCCTTCCCGCCAGACGGCTTGGCGCCGTTGGAAGCGCCTCAGGGTACGCTGATTATCTTGCACGGCTTATTGCCGCATCTGAGCTATACGAACCGTTCGCCGCATTCGCGCCACGCCTACACGCTGCATTTGGTGGACGGCGCGTGTGCTTATCCGGCGGACAACTGGTTGCAACGCGCGCCTGCTTTCCCGGCGCGCGGGTTTTGAATAAGACGATGGAGATCAAGCTGAAACATTGCACCCTGCGGCCCTGGCAGCGGGGTGATGAAACCGCGCTGGCGCTGCACGCCAACAATTACCAAATCTGGCGCAACGTGCGCGACCGCTTCCCGCACCCCTATTCGCTCGAAGACGCCGAACGCTGGATCGAACACGCCCGCAACGAAGAACCCCTCACCAATTTCGCCATCGTGGTGGAGGGCGCGGCGGTTGGCGGCGTCGGTCTGGTCTTTCACGATGACATTTATCACCGCTCCGCCGAACTGGGTTACTGGCTGGGCGAAGCCTATTGGGGGCGCGGCTTGATGACCGAAGCCGTGGTGGGTGTGGTGGATTGGGCTTTTGCCAATTTCGACATCGCGCGTATTTACGCCGGCGTGTTGGAATGGAACCCGGCTTCGGCGCGCGTGCTCGAAAAAGCTGGCTTTCAATTTGAAGCCCGTTTGCGCAGGGCCGTCACCAAAGAGGGTTTGACGATGGATGAATTGATGTATGCCCTGGTGCGCCAGTGATGAAAGCCGTTCGCCGAACAGTCGCTGTGTGTTGACGCGCTGTGCCACTGCGCGTTTTCCTGACCTCGCCAATTTCAAACTGGTGTGACTTTCCAAAGCCTGCCCTCGCCTGCCAAAACAAATCTTGTCCAACCGAACAGGCGCAAGGAAAATTCTTTTTTCCGCCGCCGGTAATATCGCGCGCTTTCCAGAAACATTCTCTGGCGTCAGGCAACGCTGCCAGGCAGCAGCGGGAGAAGGTGGGGTGCGGAGGAGGAGCGTCGGTGACGGCGCTTGCTCGCGCCGGCAAAAGCGAGTTGATTACGAAAGGAGCAAAACCATGAACTGTTCGAAATGTCAGGCCCAACTGCCGTTGCCACGGAAACCCGTTTCGCTGGGCCAATTGTTGTTGGGCGGCTGGACGTGCCCGCATTGCCACCGCGTGTTGGATCATCAGGGCCGCGAGATCGTCGGCGAATACCAAACGGGTAAGGCCGCGTTGCTGCTCGTCCTCTTATTCGGTGGGATTGGATTGAGCAATTACCTGGCGTTTTGGGCGGGTCGCAGCGGCTTCGCATTCCTGACGCTCATCGTCACACTGGCGGTGAGTGGGTTAGGCAGCGCGGCCATCCAACCGAAAACACGTCTTCAATAAATGGAATAAATGGCAAAAACCAAGAGCTTTACTGGGAGAACTTTTATGCAACTGAATTACCGCAGAATACTTTTCACCTTCGTCAATGCCGCGTTGTTGTATGCGGCCACTTTGATGGTCACGCCGCTGCCGCCGAGCGTCACGGCTTTTGAACGTGTGCAGGGGCAGGACAAAGCGGGCAAAAATTGCGAACGCATTGATTCGCCGGGCAGCAGCACCTTCGGCAAATGCGAGAACGTTTGCAAAGACAAAGAAGTCACCCGCGATGCGCCGAACAACCGCTGGGTTTGCAAAGCGGCGAAAACCGTCGGTGCGCAAACCGGCGCCAATCATGTCCCGCTCAATGGTCAGGTGCTCGACGCGGGCAGCAAAGCACCCGCCAAAGCGCCGCGCACTGAAGGCGTCAAAGCGGGCAAAACCAAAAAGAACTGAGCGTGAACCCAAATCAAAGAGGTGAATTATGAAAACGCAAGTTATTCGTTACGCATTCTTACTGCTACTTTGTGCCTTGCTCGGCGTCATCGGCGCGCAGGCGCAAAAAGGCAAACCCAAGATCAACGCGGACGCCACTGTGGCAACGGCCAACAGCGCCAACGCCACGGGCCAATGCAAAACGCCGAAGCCTCCCAATCGCGGCTGCAAAATCACTTGTAAGCCTTGTCAGGTGCCGGTGTGTGAAAACGGGAAGTGGCAATACGAAAACATTGAAATTGATAAAGAGCAATGCCGTCCGCATCCCAACGACGATGGCGGCGTGTGCACGATTGGCACGAACGAGTATTGTCCGCCTTCGTGTAAGAAATGTATTCGGCAGTAGTACTCCATCAAGCTGTAAGTGATGGATGCTGAGAGCGCATCCGGGATGTAGGGCGGGATTAAATCCCGCCCTACATCCCTCATTTTCAGCTTGATGGAGTAGTAGGCCCCTTCTCCCTTGTTAGCGCTTGGCAGTGGCGCCAACGCCAGCGGCGCAAACCCAAGACCTGGGTTTGCGCCGCTGGCGTTTTTTGCGTATTGCGCAGGCCGCCTTGCCGGTGTGAGCGTTCGCCTTGACCATGCGACCTGCTTAATCGTAGTTTCTCTGCCTGCCTGCCAGCCTTTGGGCCGGTAGGTGCAAGCAAGCCGCGATGCGAAATCACAAGACAAAAAAACTGGCTGACGGCGCGCCCGAATCCGAGCGCCTGGCCGAAATCTACCACGTCGCCGCCCAGATTATCTGCGACAAGGGCTTCGATGCGATGACGATGAACGACATCGCCGCCGCCGTCGGCATGACCAAGGCAGGCGTCTATCACTACATTCAGGGCAAGCGGGAATTGCTGTTCGGCATTATGGATTACGGCATGACGCAACTCGAACAGCGCGTCATTGCCCCAGCCCAGACCCAGGCTGACCCGGAAGAACGGTTGCACTCCATCATCGCCGCCCACGCCCACATGATCGCCAACGGCGAACACGCCATCACCATCGTTGTGGACGAAGTCGCCGGCCTGGACGCGCGCGCGCGCAAAGCGATCAATGAGCGCAAGCGCGTGTACTTTGAATTCCTGCGCGCCACGCTCGACGAACTGAAAGCCCAGGGCCGCATGCAGGACGTAGACACGACGGTCGCGGCCTTCAGCCTATTTGGCATGATCCTCTGGCTGCCGCATTGGTTCCGCACGAATGGGCGGTTGGACACGGAACAGGTCGTGAGCGAATTGATCAAAATGGCGAGTGCCGGACTGGTGCGCGCCGCCACGAAAGCTGTTCGCAAGACAGCGCGCACGTGATTTTGTACGGCAGGCTGCCAGCCTGTCGTTGTTTCCGCAATGTGTTTGATTTGAATTCCGCAACAGGCTGGCAGCCTGTTGTACATCTTTCTCAGGAGCATTTATCCAATGAGCGAACTTGTCACCCTAAGTAAAGACGGCGACATCGGCGTTATCATCGTCAACAATCCACCCGTCAACGCCCTCAGCCCCGGTGTGCCCGAAGGCATCGCGGCGGCCATCCAGCAAGTCAGCGCCGACGACGAAATCAAAGGCGCCGTGCTGATTGGCGGCGGGCAGACCTTTATCGCTGGCGCGGACATCAAGGAATTCGGCAAAGTGACTTCCGGCCAAAAGAAAGAAGGCATCAACTTTCTGGATTTGTTGCGCACGATTGAAGATTGCCCGAAACCCACCGTCGCGGCAATTCACGGCACAGCCTTTGGCGGCGGTCTGGAAACGGCAATGGCCTTTCATTACCGCGTCGCCGTGCCCACGGCTCAGGTCGGTCAACCCGAAGTCAAACTCGGCATCATCCCCGGTGCGGGCGGCACACAACGCTTGCCTCGTCTGGCGGGCGTCGCCAAAGCCGTGCAAATGTGCGCTGATGGCAATCCGGTCAAGGCCAAAGACGCCGAGGCCGCAGGCATCATTGACCGCGTCGTCGAAAGCGATTTGTTGCAAAGCGCGCTGGCTTTCTTGCGCGAAAAGATTGCGAGCGGCGAACAACCCGTCAAAACGCGCGAACGCAATGACAAGCTCGGTGATGCGGCGACCAATACGCCGATCTTTGAAGCCGCCCGCGCCCAAGCCAAAAAGCTGATGCGTGGCCAGCTCGAATCCATCATGGCCCCGCTCGCCGCGATTGACGCGGTTGAAGCTGCCACCACGTTGCCTTACGACGAAGGCGAAGCGCGCGAACGCGAACTATTTCAGCAATGCCTCTTTTCCAACCAGTCCAAGGCCTTCATCCACGTCTTTTTCGGCGAGCGCGAAGTCGCCAAGATTCCCGATGTGCCGAAGACCACGCCCTTGATCGAGATCAAACGCGCCGCCGTCATCGGCGCGGGCACGATGGGCGGCGGCATCGCGATGAATTACGCCAACGCGGGCATCCCCGTCATCATCAAGGAAACGGCGCAAGACGCGCTGGAGCGCGGCATGGCGACGATTGCGCGCAACTATTCAAACTCGGTCAAGAAAGGCCGCTTCCCACAGGCCGTGATGGATCAGCGGATGGCGCTCATCACGCCGCAACTCACCTGGGACGGTTTCGACCAGGCCGACATCATCACCGAGGCTGTCTTTGAAGGAATGGCGCTCAAGAAAGAAATCTTTGGCGAACTCGACAAGATCGCCAAACCCGGCGCGCTTTTGGCCTCGAACACTTCAACGCTGAACATTGATGAGATTGCTTCGGCGACCACGCGCCCCGAATGGGTCATCGGCCATCACTATTTCAGTCCGGCGAACGTGATGCGCCTGCTCGAAATCGTGCGCGGCAAAGCCACGAGCAAAGAAGTCATCGCAACCTCGATGGCGCTGTCTAAAAAGCTAAAAAAAGTCGGCGTGTTAGTCGGCAATTGCTACGGTTTCGTCGGCAACCGCATGCTGCATCAATACGGACGCGAGGCGCAGTTCCTGGTCGAAGAGGGCGCGGCCCCGCAGGACGTGGACAGCGCGCTGACCCGCTTCGGCATGGCGATGGGACCGCTGGCCGTGGGCGATCTGGCCGGCCTCGATGTCGGCTGGCGCATTCGCAAAGAGCACGCGCATCTACGCAAAGAGGGCGAACGCTATCCGCTGGTCGCCGACGAATTGTGCGAACGCGGGCGTTACGGGCAAAAGACCGGCGCAGGTTGGTATAAATACGACGAGAACCGCAAAGCCATTCCTGATCCAGCAGTTGAAGCGTTGATCGAAAAGCTCGCCGCCGAAGCGGGCATCCCGCGTCGCGCGATTAGCGAAGAAGAAATCATCGAACGCACGCAATACGCCCTGATCAACGAAGGCGCCAAAATCCTGGCCGAAGGCATTGCCCTGCGCGCCGTGGATATAGACATCATTTATCTCAACGGTTACGGTTACCCGGCCTGGCGCGGCGGGCCGATGTGGTATGCCGATACGGTTGGTTTGAAGAAGGTGTATGACCGCGTGTGCGAATTCCAAGCGCAGCACGGAGCGTTGTGGGAACCGGCGGCGTTGTTGAAGGAGTTGGCGGAAGCGGGGAAGACGTTTGCGGAATTTGATAAGGCGAAGTGAAGGCTGGGTTCATTGCGAAAGAGTGTTTTCCTGTGCGGCTTCTTCTCGGTCGCATGCGAGAAAACACTCTTCGGCGCAAAGCAGCGATTCTTCGTCGGTGAGTGGCCCTGCGTCTTCGTAATCATAAACCGGCTCGCTTGGCGATGCAGTGGTGATGGCGCTCATTGGTTTGCCTCCGGCGCGATTATGTCATGCGCGCAACAAGCGGCGAAAGCGCGGGAAAGATGCGCTATGATGCGCGCGATAGCCAACTTGCTTGAGTAGGAGAACACGCTATGACGACTGAAACTTTGCAACTCACCGTCACCGGGCTGCCGGTGGGAACGCGGGCGGCGTTGGAGCGCATCGGCAACCAAAATGGCCGAAGCCTGGAAGATTACCTGCGCGAACTGATCGAAATCGAGGTGCAGTCGCAGCAGCCATCTGACGTAGCAACGAGCAACGGGACGGCGAAAAGCTTTGACCCATTGCGCCGTCGAGAATACGAATGGATCAATCAGCACCGGGACGAATATGCCGGGCGCTACGTGGCGCTCGTGGGCGACCGACTCGTGGCGCACGCGGCGACGCTCAAGGAGTTGCACAGCCTGGCGCGCGAAACTGGCGCGCACCGTCCTTTCTTTGCACGAATCGAAGCGAAGGATGAACTGCCGTTTGGAGGCTGGTGATTATGGCGCATCAGTTGGAGGTTGAACGGGTGTTGCAATACGAGACGCGTCAGGCGGGCATCAACGTCCCGATCACGCTCCGGGCGGGCGATCTTTACGCAGACATCGCCGCCAAACTCGACACTGGCTGCACCGATTGCATTTTTGAGCGGGCGCACGGCGAAGCATTGGGCCTGGACGTCGAGAGCGGCAGTTTGAAACGTTTTCGCACCGCTACCGGCAATTTCCCGGCCTACGGGCACATGGTTACGTTGGCAGTGGAGGAGTTCGAGTTTGAAGCGCTGGTCTATTTTGCCGCCGATTATTTCTTTGACCGCAACGTCGTTGGGCAGCACGGCTTTCTGAATCATCTGTTGGTTGGGTTGGATGATTACGCTGGCCAGTTGTATCTCAACGACAATGCCACTTCCGCTGTCAGCGCCTGAGGCCACCCGCTCTTCCGCCCGGCTTTTGCCGCACCCAGCCAGACGGAGAAACGCCCATGCATAATCCCTTCACCATCGGCAGCATGATTCAAAACCCGGCGGAGTTTGTCGGGTGCGCGGCGGAGTTGCAGTTCCTGCTGACGCGGCTGCGGTCGCTGCAAAGCTGTTCGGTCGTCGGCGAGCGGCGCATCGGCAAGTCTTCGTTGCTCTATCACCTGCACCAGACGGGCGCGGCCCGGTTGGGCGAAGCGGGCTTCCGGTTTGTTTATGCCGAACTGGCTGATGCCGCCGCGCAAACCGTCGTGGATTTTTTGCGCACCGTACTCGACGCGGTGCAATGCCCTACTGACACGATCAAGGACGACAACAAGCCGAGCCGCAACCTGACGGCCTTCGATCAGGCGATCAAGGCGCGGGCCGAAGCGGGCGAGCGCCTCGTGCTGTGTCTGGATGAATTCGAAGCCCTGTTTGAGAATCCGGCGGAATTCAACAATGCGTTTTTCAATCACCTGCGCACGATGGTCAAGCATCTTCGGCTGGGGCGGCTGGCGCTGGTGACGGCTTTCGCAAACGCCGCTTTGCCGTTCTAAGATTGGTCTATGGAGCCTGATTGTAGATGCTAAATGAAGCTAAATATCTCGAACTGATTCTGAACCCTCTTCGCGTTTGTGCTCGGTATAAGCCCAAATTCGGTCAAGGGGCAAAAGGGACTGGGCTGACATTGCCGCAATTCCAGCAACTTTATCAAGGTGATCCATTTTATAGCTGGTTTGGTCTTGATAATCCGCTGATGTACGCTGCTCACAAAGCGGCAGGTGGGATGACCAGCGTTTATCGGCAAATTGGTATCGGTTGTGAAAAGCTATTTCGCGTTGTGTTACAAGACGCGCTTGGCCTAGATGATGCCGATACTATTTGGTCTTATGAAGTGCCACTTATCAGTGGCAAGACTCGCACGCTTGCTCTGGACGGAAGAGTTTTACTTGAAAAAATTGCAGACGAAACAAAGCGGAAACGCTTTCAGGCCTGGATGAAGCAATCTTCGGCCCTCCTTGGTATTGATCCGAAAGTGTTCTCGACCTTGACCGGTACGGTGTTTGAGGTGCGGCAAGGCTATAAAAGCAAGGACTCAAAGCGGCAGAACGCCGATATTGCCAACGCAGCGACGGCTTATACGAAAGCCTACTTGCCTTGTGCTGCCATTCTCTCCGCACAAATTGATGGCGACATTCTGCTGCGGTATCGCGCTGAGAAATGGGTCGTACTCACTGGGATCGAAGGCGTCAATGACCCTTTGACTTCGACTTACGATTTTATGCGTGATGTCGTGGGCTACGATCTCGTGGCCTTCTTCCAACGTAATCAGCAGACGCTGCGTGCTGAAATTGATACCGTACTCAAAGCATTGCTTACGCCGGAGGCTGCCGTATGAGACCTGCCTTCGAACGCGAACGACTCCTTCAACGAGCGGATTACACGTATAAGTTCAACACCCAAACCGGCAGACATGGTTGGTTGCGTCTCACGCCCGCCTATTCATTGAAGATCGTAGAAGAACTCGTGGCCGGACATGAACAATCACAGCGCATCTTCGATCCATTCTGTGGAACCGGAACCACAGCCCTGAGCGCCGCCTATCACGGACACGAAGGCGTCACCACCGACATCAATCCTTTTTTGGTGTGGTTTGCTCAAACGAAGACGGCGCATTACACGCCCAAAGAAATATCGGCGGCACAAAACGCTTGTGCCAGTGCGCTTGATCTGGTGCGGCGCAAAGCCACTGAACCGGTCGCTGCGCCACCGCTGCACAACATTGAGCGTTGGTGGACGACAAAGGCGCTCGACTTTTTGTGTTTGCTGCGCGCCGCGATTTCGGCGGTGAGCCAAGAGCGAACCGCCGTGCGCAATTTGCTGTCAGTGGCTTTTTGCCGCTCGCTGATTGCGCTCTCGAATGTCGCATTCAACCATCAATCCATGTCGTTCAAAGATGACGCCCAACTCGCCTTGGATTTCGATCTGGACATGGCAGGAATGTTTACTAAAGACGTGCGCTTTGTTTTGCAAGGCGCGGCTGAAAACCCGGTGGGCAAAGCCGTTGTCGCACTCGGTGACTCGCGCCGTCCCGCGAGTGTGGTGCAAGGGGCGTATGATTTAGTCATCACCTCGCCGCCTTATGCTAATCGCATGTCTTACATTCGTGAGTTGCGTCCCTATATGTATTGGCTCGGCTTCTTGCAAGACGGGCGCAACGCGGGGGAACTGGATTGGACAGTGATTGGCGGAACCTGGGGTATTGCCACCAGCCGTTTGATTGAATGGCGACGCGCTGACGAACATTTCAAGAGCGAACGACTTAGCGCCGTACTCGATCAGATCGCGCACGCCGACAACAAGAGCGGCGTCGTGCTGGCAAATTACGTCGCCAAGTATTTCGATGATATGTGGGCGCACTTTCAAGGCTTGCCGCCTGTCCTTGCGCATGACGCGGAAGTTCATTACATCGTCGGCAATTCGACCTTTTACGGTGTAGTAGTCGCCACCGAATTGCTTTACGCCGAAATGCTGGCAGCGCTCGGTTTTCGTAACATCGAGTGCAAAGCGATTCGCAAGCGCAACTCCAAAAAAGAGCTTGTCGAATTCGATGTGGTCGGGCGATGGCAAAATGGTGAGCGGCGATAAGCCTTATCGTTATCCCGTAAATCCTGTCCAAGACCCGCGTAGGAGGAGTGAATGGAAATTGCAATCTTGTTATTCGACCGGCTGACCGCGCTCGACGCCATCGGGCCATATGAAGTGCTCAGCCGCATTCCCAGCGCGACCATCAAAATGGTCGCTAAACAAGCCGGGCCGCTACGCAACGATACGGGCAGTTTGGCGTTAGTGGCCGATTACACGCTTAAGCAAGTTCCAGCGCCCGACATCTTCGTTGTGCCAGGGGGGCCAGGGCAGATGGCGTTGATGGATGATGAAGAGGTCTTGAACTGGGTGCGCCGTGCGCACGCAACGTCGAAATGGACGGCTTCAGTCTGTACAGGTTCGCTGGTGTTGGGTGCGGCGGGATTGCTGAAAGACTTGAAAGCGACTTCGCACTGGCTGGCCTATGATGCATTGCGGGCATTGGGTGCTGAGCCGACCGAACAGCGCGTCGTGATCGCAGGCAAGATCATCACAGCGGCAGGTGTCTCGGCAGGCATTGATATGGCGTTGACGCTGGCGGCGCGCGTTTGTGGTGAGGCCGTCGCGCAAGCCATACAGCTTGGCATCGAATACGACCCACAACCGCCATTTGACGCCGGGTCGCCGGGCAAAGCGCCGCCCGCGATTGTCGAACGGTTGCGCGCGCGCAGCCGCTTCATTCTGCAAGGGCAGTAATTTCAAATTTGCAATTCTGAATAGGAGAAACCATGAGAGAAGTCGTAATCGTTGACAGCGTGCGCACGCCGTTAGCGAAATCGTTTCGCGGTTCATTCAACATGACCAAGCCCGCCGATTTGCTGGCGCATGCGATCAAGAGTTTGCTGGAACGTGCACCGCAAACTGCCGCCGAGATTGATGATGTGATTGCCGGCTGCGCACAACCCAGCGGCCAGCAAGGGCAAAACGTCGCGCGCATCAGCGCGTTGATGGCGGGCTTGCCGCCTTCGGTCGCCGCGACCACCGTCAATCGGTTTTGTTCATCCGGCTTGCAAGCGATTGCGATGGCGGCGGCGCAGATTCGCGAGGGCGCGGACGTCGCGATTGGCTGCGGCGTCGAAAGCATCTCGTTTATGAAGCGCGATTTTGAGCCGCAGCCGTGGATTCAGGAACATTACCCCGGTATTTACATGGTCATGGGCGATACCGCCGAAGTCGTCGCCAAACGCTATGGCATTAGTCGCCAAGTACAGGATGAATACTCGCTGATGAGCCAACAACGCACGGCGCGCGCGCAGGCCGAAGGTTTTTTCAACGACGAGATCGTGCCGATGCAAGTCACGCGCGGTATCCTCGATAAAGCGACCGGCCAGATCGCCAGCACCGAGGAACACCTCTGCGACCGTGACGAATGCAATCGTGCCGACACGACGTTGGAAGGTTTGCTGGCCCTAAAACCGCACTTTGACAAAGAGAGCGGGCAGGGCAGTGTGACGGCGGGCAATTCGTCGCAACTGTCGGATGGCGCTTCGGCCACGCTCGTGATGTCGCGCGAACGTGCCGACGCCTTGGGCCTTAAACCCAAGCTGATCTTTCGTGGCTTTGCCGTCGCCGGTTGCGAACCGGACGAGATGGGCATCGGGCCGATTTATGCTGTGCCCAAACTGCTCAAGCGCCACGGCCTGACGGTCAATGACATTGATCTGTGGGAGTTGAACGAAGCCTTTGCCGTGCAGGTCGTCTATTGCCGCGACTTCCTCGGCATTTCGCAAGACAAGCTCAACGTCAATGGAGGTTCAGTTTCGATTGGGCATCCGTTTGGCATGACCGGTTCGCGCATGGTCGGCACGCTGGCGAATCAGATGCGGCGTAGCAGCGCACGGCTCGGCGTGGTGACGATGTGCATTGGTGGTGGGCAGGGCGCGGCGGGCTTGTTCGAAACCTGCAATTGAAACTGAAACTGCGGTCATGGCTGGCGCGAGATCCCAGGCGTGACGCAAACGCATGCCTCAATTCACGCGGCAACGCTCAAATCAGCGAGGCACCGCATTGTCGGCGGGCTTGGATGTAGCTGTATCAGCACCGCTGGTAGAGGGTAAGGTGCATTTCAAGATGAAGGTCACGCCGCTTGTGCCGAGCAAGCGGACCGTGCCTTTCGCGCTGACTTCAGCGGTGAAGAAAATCGTATCAAGCGAGAACTCGCCGAAGTTTCCCGGCGTCTTTTGCACCACGCTTTGCATACTTCAAGAAATTGGCGGAGGCATTGTTCCAGTTTTGCCGCGGTTATTTCCCCATCCCCATAGCGTATTTCGCTTAGCTGATCGAAAAGATCTCCACGCGAAGCCGTCCCCCGTCATAGTCTTCACGGCCAAAGATATTGAGGGCGGATGATTGTGGCAATCTCTGTTGTTTTTTCATGAGAAGTGTTCCTTTAACCGAATGTCGGGATCAGCATAAAGCGTGTAAAGAATGCCAAGCGGATTATTATACTTCCGCAGCAGTTCGTAACGCGCGTGATGAAACGCCATCGCGAGTGACGCATTGTCCAAAAGTTTGCGGTAAAACTCGATGGAAAAGAAGGAAGCTACTTCATCAGGAATCGGAGCTTCCGTACCGATGAAGCCGCGATTTTCGTTGTCCTCCAAAAAGAATTTCAGGAACGACGTGAGATTGTGTGGATGACTGAGCGCGCTGCCACAAGAGTTGAAAAATATCAGCGGAAAAGCCTGGCAGTCAGGTGGCGACCCTAGTAAGGCGTATACGCGTTTGATTTCTCTGACCGTGACATGGCGCAAATACTCTGGCGCGTGTGCCAAAGTTAGCGAATGGTCTTCCGCATTGTCATTTGTAGTGTCGCTATGGCAAGCGAAGTGTTGAATTTGATCGGAGCGCAAATCACGCGGTGCCGTAAACCTTAAAAACGGATCATGGATGTGTTTGACAAAATGTTGAGTAACATCCTCGTCCAGCAACTCATCTTTTGGCCAAGGGCCAATCAACTCAACCTTACGATGCTTCTCCAGAAACTTGATCTCTTTTTTCACCCCTGCAAATCCGGCATGCTGAAAAAATTTAAGGGGTAACTGAGGGTTACTTTCGAGAAACGGCGCGATGCCACGTTGCGCCTTGGGTGGAATTCGTTCAACCACCAAAACAAAACCCAGAAAGCGACGTATGAAAGCCATCAGTCGGTCGCGATTGTCAAAGGCAGAAGGAAATTCAAGTTGTTGGTCTACCGGGTCAAAAACCGGCAAATATTCCAGCGGGATGAGATCACCCACGGGCGCTTTCACATGAAGCGTAACCAGCAGGGGAACAGATTGCCGGTGCGGCGCGCTTCCATAGGTATCATGAAAAATGGCTTTTACTCCCGACCACTTTTTCCCGAAAAGTGCCAGACTCACTTCCCGTGTGTATCCGTGAAGTTCCAAAAGCGCCTCATCGACTTCGGCGGAAGGCAGCGGCCATTTGAGTTGTTGCGCAAGCGTTCGCTGAAATTTCTCAAGGCACTTCTGCAATCCTGCGCGCAACTCGGATAGACGAGCTTGATTGAAGGGTCGTTTGATCTTAATAGGCGCGGAATTAGGGCGTGAGAACTCCCACTTACTCCCTTTGGCATTGATCTTGATCTTGATCGTTAGAGGACGGCCCTGTGCCGCAGTGTCGAGGGGGATGGGTTGCGTCATGACCGAGGAGCGCCTCCTATGCGATTTGAATGGTAAACGACAAGTACTGAATCAGGCGATTTTTTTGATAAACCCCAACGGAAGCGTCATGTTCGCCAGTTTCAACAGGAGCAGTAAAAGGAAGCTCTATTATTTCTGAAGGCTTGTCGGCTGGCGCTTTGACAGACTTCCGAATGGCATCAGGGAAAGATGACTCGATTTCTATTTCCAGATCGAACGTCGGTTCGTCTACCGTTTGCCCGCCCCTGATCAAAACGGCTTCCGCCATGCCTGTGGCAGGTCTTTCCGAAAGCAATTGCACCTGAAGCTCACACGCCGCACCAGCTTCCAGTGCCAATATCCGTTCTTTGCCTTGCGGTGACAGTTCCTTGCCCTGCGAGTGAAGACTGGCGACAATGAAACCTTCGTAATTGTCCAGTGGCTCACTACGAAGCGTACCTTTGAGTTCATCCGCGATGGCACCGCGCACTTCAGTTATGAGTTCCTTGCTGAACAAGGCACGTACCTTTTGGTCAGCTTGCTCCTGCTGCTGCTGCTCAGTTTGAGCCGTCTCATCCAACGCACTGCGGATTTCGTCAATCAGCCCCTTCCCATTGACTGAATGTCCGTCCAGGTTAGGGGAGATTTTTTGCTTGTCCAAAAAACGTACCGTTGCCGGATAACTCTTTTGTGCAATCTCAGTGAGACGGCGCGTGATTTCAAAGTACGTATCAGGGTCATCAGAAAAACTGCTCATGATAACTTTAGGCAGTTTCTGACAGGTCGTTTCAGCTAAAAGCAAACCAGAGAAGTCGTGGGATTGCCGATCATCGTTCAACCGAACGTCGAAAACCGCCAGCGCCAGTTCATGCTGCCGTTGCTGGGCAATCTCACGAGCTTGCCCTGGCGATGTGGCTTGGGCGACTTCGTAACCATGCTCTTCAAGCAGTGCAACAACTTGCTCACGGAATTCGTCATTATTTTCAGCTAGCAGGATCAGTTGCTTTGGCATTTCGAATGCTCCTTCATTTATCCTTTTTTGTGCCTGATGAAAGCTCGCGGCAAGCGTTGGTTCTCAGCGAAAGCCGCGCGACTATAAAGCTGCCGCAATGCAGGGGCAAGCAGTCTCAGCATAGTGGTAGCGAAATCATCATCGTCGTACCGTCATCACCAGTATGGGTACAACGCAATTGGCCGTCGTAGGTATCGACAATCAACCGTGCGATGAGCAATCCCATGCCGCGACCGCGTGACTTTCTGATTGGTTCACGAAGAATCAGGATGCGGATTTCTGGCGGGATTCCGAACCCGTTGTCGGTAACAAAAATTTCTGCCAGCCCACTCACATTCCGGCTGCCAATAGACACCTTGCGTTTAGGCCGCCCTTCCGTAGCCGCCATCGCGTTATCCACCAGCGTACTGAGTGCTTGTTCCAACCATTCTGGGCTGACAGTAATGGTTGCATCTACGTATGCTTGCAGATCAAGTTGGAGTGACACATCAGGATAGTAACCATAAGCCCTCCATTTCTCAGCTTGCTTTGCTAGAAAATCGTTCAACTTGATGCGCTGTCTGCCTTCTGCGGTAGTGAGTGATGGCAAGGCGGGCATTTGCTTAAGTTGGTCAGCGTGACGACGGAGCTTCGCGGTGCGCGCAATGATTTCATCACCCAATTGCTGACGCTCCAATTCTTGTTGGAGTGATGCGGCCTCCATACTCAAGCTGATGGCGCGATTGGCAATGGTGTGGCGTTGCGTTGCACTGCCGATGCCCATCCAAGCTAGGCTCTGAGCGCGTTTCAATGCCTGATACCGGCGAGCGTTCCGAACTGCGATAGCGGCTTGCGCCGCCAGACTCTCAACATTTCTTTCATCCTCTTCGCTGAACGCCGCAAGGTCGGGATGCTCGATAGTAAGGACTCCAACGACCAGCCGCTCTTGCTGCTCATTCTCAAGAATAAGCGGGACAGAAAGTTGTGAATTGATTTCTGACTTGAGCACATAGTAGTCAGGGTCCTTGTTTACATCGAAAACGTTTTGCGTTTTTCTGGTCTTCACCGCGCGTTGCGGTATTCCGCGAGGCCGCCCAGTTGGTGATTCATCAAAGGAAGGGAGTACCGATTCGGGTTTAAGCTGCCGCCTAATCTCTTCTGAGCTGGCTGCAACGAAATTAAGTAAGCCAGTTTCTTCGATAACGCCGATATGGCTGAAGCACCCCTTATCCGCGCAAGCGCCGACAATCTGTAAGGCCTGTTCCGAAATTACTCGTAAAGTTTTCTCCACATCATCCACATCCCGCATCACCTCCTTCGTGGCGTTGAACAGCCCGGTTAGCACGTCAGCACGTTTTTGCGCCTTTGCCAGCAGTTGCCAGTTACGCACGGCAATCGCGACCTGGCTGGCAAAATGCTTGATACGAGTGGTTTCGTTTTCGGTGAAGCGGTGCGGGTAACGATAGTTGAAAAACATCACTCCGACATTGCCTGCGGTAGTGAGGAGCGGTGCAACGGCAAGCGATTGAATCCCTTCCTCAGCCGCGAAACGCGAGTGGTGAAAGAGTTCGTCCTGACTGACGTCTTCGATTACATATAATTCCCGCTTCTCCAGCATTCCATGCACAATAGGGCTTTTCGGGCCAGCCATGTGTATGCCGAAGCGTGCTTTTTCCGGTTCACGAACCCCAATGTTGAATGGCTCAGGATTCAGCCGTTTCGTGTCGGGGTCGTAGGAGTAAAGCACAATGACGTCGCAATTGATTCTCTCTCTGGTGGCCTCAACAACTTGAGAAAGGAAATCAGATTTAGCGAGCGCCGTCAGCTCAGTCACCTTGCGGGCGGTTTCCTGTTCGTCGCTAATTTGCTGTAACAATCCTGTTTTTCGTAGCGAGAGTGCGGCAAAGGCGGCAAAGCTTTCCAGCAAATGCTGGTCATATTGCTCGAACCGGCGCGGTTCACGATAGTGCAGGTAAAGCACGCCCACTGCCTCGTCCCCGACCTTGAGCGCCACGCCCTGAAAACTTTTGATGCCATAACCCATAAAGCGAGCGCGTGTTTCTACTGACATAGATGACTCAGCGGATTCGAGGTCTGGTTCGGCCATCCATCCCCGCTCTAACAACGTGTAAGATGTGCGCCTCGGTTGAGGTGGGTCAGCTTTCAGTTTGGTCAGCAAATCAGGCGAACCGCCAGCAACGATAGGGTTATCTGATATGAACTGGTTCTGTCCTTGATCAAAAACCCAGAGAACGGCGAAATCAGCGCTGACCAGTTTCCGTGCCTCTTCGACAATGGCCTGATGGGTTTCCGACAATTTCAACTTATTGTCCAGCACCTGTGTGGCATGGTGAAGCAAATCCAAACGTGCCTTATGCTCGTTGACCAAGGCGTGTGCGCGAGCATTTTGAAGGGCAAGCGCAGCTTGAGCAGCTAGCGCTTCCGCATGTTTCTCGTCTTCCTCATCAAATGCTTCGCGGTCAGGGTGTTCGATGGTGAGTACGCCCATAACACGCTCACCAATGAAAAGCGGAACTGACAATTGCGAATTGATGTAAAGACGCGGACGAAACACATCGGGGTCGCTTTGCACATCACCGACATTTTTCACCTGGCCGGTTTTAGCTACCAGCCCGTTGATGCCGATACGCTCTTCTGGTCGGGGCAGATTCACCAGCGCCATCTCCGCGCGTAATTTATGAAGTTCCTCTGCCGGGCTGGCAGCAACAAAAGAAAGAGTGTCATCTTTAAGTTCGACAATGTGCGTGAAGCACTGATGGTATTGGTCGGCTCCGCGAAACATTTGCAAAGCCTGATCGGAAATGGCCCGCAAGGTTTCTGGTAGTTGCAGGCTGCGGGTTATAGCTTTCCCGGCCTCCAACAATCCTTCCAGCACTTTGGCTTGTCGGACAGTAGGGAGATAAAACTGAGCATTAAAAATTACGGTGCTTGTCTGATCGGCGAACAACTGAATGTTGGCGACTTCCTCATCGGTAAACACATGGCGAGAGCGATAGTTCGCAAACATTACCCCAATCGTCTGCCCGGCGGCTTTCAGCGGAAACACTGCCAGCGACTTGATGCCTTCTCGATGAGCGAACGGGGTGTCTTTGAATTTTGCATTGGCCGTCACATCCTCAATCAGTTCAGGAGCCGCACGCCATAGCGAATCGCGGACGAGTTGGCTGGGGTGTTGACCGGTGGTGGCTTCTTTCGGGTAAGACAGTCCATCAGTTGTAGGCGGGTATTCAAGTCGTTGGATAAGCGGGTTGTAGACATACAACGTCACCGCATCGCACCGGATGATATTTCTGGTTTTCTGCGCAATGGCGGTCAAGACCTCAGTGCGCTTGCCGTGTGCCGTTGCCTGGGCGATGGTGGTAGCGATCTCGGTGGATTGCTTGATTTGCGCAAACAGCACGGCTTTTTTGAGCGACAGCGCGGCAGCCGTTGAAAAACTTTCAACCAGTTGTTTATGTGCCTCACCGAAAACGCGTGTGGTGCGATAGCCTGCCAACAAAAAACCAACTGGTTCCTCGCGGACTTTCAAGGCTATTACTTCCAGACTGACCATCTCCATCTCCTCAAACCATTTTCGATGCTCAGCCTGAAACATTTCCGGTGCGACTTGCTTTAGATCAGGGATAAGGAGGTAGCCCAGTTTGATGGCCTCTTTGGTCAATTTGGTTGGGCGCGGTGGGTCGGCAGCGAATTGTTCCCAAATCGCTGGTGGTACCCCTACGTTCATCATCTCCTGGGGAACAAAACGATCGTGAGCATATTCATAGCGCAAAAAGAGTGTGGCATCAGCGCGCAAAATATCCTTAGCTAGCTTGACCAGATTTTGCTCAAGCTGCGGTAAATCGAGTTCTTCCGCCATCTCCAGCGTGGCCTGATGCAAACGGATCAACTCTTCCTTGCGGCGATTGATGAGCAGTGGTGCCGTAATCTGTGTGGCAACGCGGGTGACTAAGTCGCGATCCCCGGCCGTGAATTGGTGGGGCGCAGCGGATCGGTGTTCGCCAATTTCGAGGAACCCGACCAACTGCTCGTCTAAGTGCAACGGTACGATCAGCAACGCCTGAAGCGGATGGCGTATATTGAGCGCCGCTGAAATCTTTTTCAGTATTTGCTGCTGACGTATTTCAGCACTTCGCAACAACAGCGGTTGCGTGCGGTTGAGCACGTCTATCAACCCGGGCCAGTCATTAAATTTCACGCTTTGCCATGCGCCTTCCTGCCATTGCAGCCCGCCATTGATATTCGCATTGAGGCAGGCGGCAACTACCCGCAGCATTTGGTTATGCTCGTCCAACAACAAAATGCGGCAGAACGTGTGTGGCAAAGCGCGCAGCATTTTTTCAGCCAACATAGGTAATCCGTCTTCCCGCTCGACCAGGGTCGGGGCTTCCAGCAAGAGCGCATGCCGGTCGGCCAGGTGACGCAAGGTGTGATCAAAATAACCGACGCTGCCACAACGCTGCCCGCGGGCGTTGTAAAGCCAGAAAGCCGTCAACCGAATTGGTACGCTCTCTCCATCGCGGTGTCGCATGAAGGTATCGTATTCTGTAAGCCTGCCTGCTTCGCTCTGGTGCAGCTTCGCGCCAATCCGCCGTGGTTCCTCTGGCTCGACATACAGCATTGTTACTTCAGCACCCAGCACGTCAGCGGCGCGATAGCCAATGATTTTTTCAGCCTGCCGGTTAAGAACGACTATCCGTCCTGACTGATCTACGGCAATCACGCCGGTCGGGCCATTATCAATCACATTGGCTAAGTCATCTTTGAGTCGGGCGAGATCGCTGATTCTGGCCTGTCCTTTTTCCAAGACTTCAGCTTGTTTTCTGGCTTGTTCCAGCGCCTGTGCTATCTCCAACGCCGTCGCAGCCTGTTCTGCCAGGCTGCGGCATAACTCAACCTCAACCGCCGTGAATTCGCGTGTTCGCCCAACACTATCCAGGCCGAGCGAACCGAGCAGCCGCCCTTGATAGATGACTGGAACAAGCAAGGTCGAGCGAATGTCCTGATTAAGCAATATCTCGCGCCCCGCACCAAGCGGTTGATCCGCCGTTACGTCGCCGATCACAAGCGGTTCGCGCAACGTGACGAAGCGCTCCGCCGCTGCCGCCCCGCGCACGGGAATCACGCGCCCGACTTCGCCCAAGTCTGGGAATTCGGCATAGACGCGTCCAGTTTCCAACCGCTCATCAAAGAGTACAAAGCCGCAGTGCCCCACCTCAAAAAATTGGACAGCCGCCTGACAAGTAGCCTGCAACACCTGTTGCGGGCTTTGGCTGGCCAGGATGGCCGTGCTGAGTTTGATCAGTTGTGCGAGGCGAGGCATGTGCTGCTCGTTCATAGGATTTCTGGCATAGGGTTTCTGGGGACTGCTATGAATTCGTGAAACTGCTGGTGAGGGGATGCCTCTTTCGTGGGCGGGGCGGATAATGCCTCATTATGAAGCTGCGGGGCAAGGTAAAAAAACCTGCTTTTCAGGGTAGAAAACCTGAGTGTCAGGCTACGGCTACTGTGTCGTTGCCGAACCTGACTGGTCAAAGCCAGCAAAGCAAGCTACATTTTCGCCGCAACAAACCAACCCAAAATCAGGAGCAAAAAACGGATGCAAATGCCGGATGGTACACAAAGACATGTCTTGGATTTATTCCGCCTCGACGGCCGCCGTGCGCTGGTCACGGGCGGCTCAAAAGGCCTGGGCCGTGTGATGGCCCAAGCGTTGGCCGAGGCGGGCGCGGATGTGGCGATTGCTGCACGCACGCTCAGCGATTGTCGGCAGGCGGCGGATGAAATTGCTGCCGCGACGGGCCGCCGTATTGCTGCCTTCGCCGTTGACGTGACGCAAGAAACCGATTTGCAGCGGCTCGCAACGGAAATCGAAGCCGCGCTTGGCCCCGTGGATATTTTGATCAACAACGCGGGCATCAACATTCGCGGCCCAATTGCCGAGATTGCCGAAGCCGATTTCAGCACCGTGATGCAAACGAACGTGACCGCTTCGTTTCTATGCACCAAGGTCTTTGGCGTGCCGATGGCAGCGCGTGGCTGGGGGCGCGTGATCAACCTGGGTTCGATCATGTCGGTCATTTCGTTGCCGCAACGCACTTCGTATGCGACCTCGAAAGCGGCCATCCTGGGGCTGACCAAGACGCTGGCGCTGGAATGGGCGGCGCAAGGCGTAACGGTCAACGCCATTTGTCCCGGACCGTTTGCCACCGACATGAACAAACAATTGCTGAATGATCCGGCCAAATACAAAGATTTCATCGCGCGCATTCCGGCGGGCCGCTGGGGCGAGTTGCACGAGATTGCCGGGCTGGCGTTGTTTCTGGCTTCGGATGCATCGGCTTATGTGACGGGCAGTGCGCTGTTTGTGGATGGCGGGTGGACGGCGCAGTAGGCTGAGATGTAAGAGCCGTGATTACCGAAGGCTGAATCGGCTAGAAAAAGAAGGGGCGATGATTCATCGCCCCTTTGTTTTCACTACCGGAAAACCAGCTATTGAGAGAACACAACAAAGAAACTTCGGGCGCGCCGCTTAATCGTAGCCACCCGTGACACTGCCGACGTTTTGCGCCACGCTGCCGCCGCTATTCATCACTTTGACCAGCGCCGTTTTGAATTTGGCCATCTCTTCTTTGGTGCCGATCGTGATGCGCGAGTGCGTCGGCCAGACTGCCCAGGCGCGTCCGACATAAATCTTCTCTTTCTGCATCGCTTTCATAAACCGCTTGGCGGGCATTTTCACATCCAGCATGAAGCAGTTGCTGACCGAGGGCAGGTAGGCAAAGCCGTTCTTGTCGAGAAAGCTGAAGACGTCTTCGCGGACGTCTTTGATCAGTTTGCGACGTTCGGCCACCAGCGTCTTGGCTTTCAGGCTGGCTGTGGCGGCAACCATGCCGGTGACGGGCAAGGCGCCCGCGCCATAATTTTTCAGCTTGGCCAACAGGTCGGGACGCGCAATCGCGGCACCGGCACGCAAACCAGCCATGCCATAAATCTTCGAGAACGTGCGCAGGATGATGACGTCCTTGTCCATCGAGACGAAATCGCTGGCGAAGGCTTCGTCGCTCAGGTGAATGTAGGCTTCGTCGAGCAGGATGACGCAGCCTTCGGGTTTGTTGGCGATGGCCCAGGCGATGTCGGCGCGCGGCGTGATCGTGCCGGTGGGGTTGTTCGGGTTGCAGATGTAAATCACGCCGGCCTTGTTTTCGTGCGCGGCTTTCACCATCGCTTTGACATCGTGATAGGCGGTTTTTTCGGTAAGGGGCACTTTTATGACTTTCGCGCCGATGAATTGCGCGGCGCGGGTTGGCGCTTCGTAGCCGGGATCACCCATCACCAGTGGTTTTTCTTTTGAGGTATAGGCCAGCGTGACGCGATGCAACGGGTCGCTCGACCCAGGAAAAGGCAGCACATAATCGGCGTCGAGGTCTTCCTGATCGGCTAGCGTCTTGGCGAATTCATCCGTCAGTTCGTAAGAGTATCGCCCGCCGCCTTTGAGCGCCTTGGTCATCGCTTCGATGGCTTCGGGGCAAGGGCCGAGCGGGTTTTCGTTGGCGTTGATCTTGACCGCATCGGCGGGAATCGGGCCGGTTTTGGAAAGTTGGGCGTAAGCCAGATTGGCCTCGCTGTACCAGGGCAGGGCCGCGCCTGCGGTGAGCAAAGCAGCGGCGCGTCCAAATGAACGGCGCGAAAGTATGGTTGGTTGCGGGTTACTTCGAGTAGCGTTTTGAGCAGGGTTCATAGTCGCAAGTCCTCCTGAGATTGACTACCGGTTTAAGCAGAAGCTGACGCGCGGGGCGCAGCCGTGGGAAGTGCCATTGGAGTTGAAACGAGTGTGGAAAGTGGAGCCGCGTCGGGACGGGCATCGCTATAAACGATGGTGCCGACGGCGGCCAGTAAATCGGGTTGGTCAAAGGCGGCGCGCAGCGTTTGATCCAGGCCGATCAAATGCAATTCGCCGCCGCGTTCGCGCTGCCGTTGGGCGAGTTGTTTCAAACAGGCCGCTGCTTCCGAATCAATCGGGCGCGCTTCGGTCAGGTCGAGGACGAGCGTTTGCGCGGTCACTTCGCGCAACAAGCGTTTGAGCACCTTTTCGCTGGACGCAAAGAAGAGCGGCCCGGTCAGCCGGTACATTTGCATCTCGGATTGCAGGCAGGCGGTGAGCGCGCCCGTGTCGCCCGTGCTCACCGCAGGTGGTTCGCTCTGCGGCATGACTGCTTGTAATTGGGTGGATTGCGCAGCGCGTTCGACAAAGAACAGCATTGCCAGAATTGAACCGACGCCGACGCCGACGATCAAATCGCTGATAATCACCAAGCCGAAAGTCAGCAGAAAGAGCACCGCATCCAGCCGATCTGTTTTCCGCAAAGCGCGGAAGCGTTCCCAGCCGACCAGTTGCAGCCCGACCGCGACCGTCACGGCGGCCAACACGACCAGCGGAATCTGGCTGATCAAATTGCGTAGCGGCAACAGAAAGAGCAGCAACACACCGCTATGTGCCAGCACCGACCAGCGCGTGACCGCGCCCGCGCGATGACTGGCCACGGTGCGCGCCAGCATCGCCACACCGGGCGGCGCGCCAAAGAAGGGAGAAACGACATTGGCTAAACCTTGGGCGACCAGTTCACGATTGAAGCGGACTTCGCCGCTAGCTTCTTGCAAGCGGTCAGTGACGACGACGGTGAGCAGTTGATTGATCGTGATGAGTCCCGCGAGCGCAAAGGCCGGATGCAGCAACGCCGAGAAGGCGGAAAAATCCAGCGCGTTCAAGCTGGGATGCGGAAAGCTGTCGGGCAACGCGCCGACCAATGGCAAGGCCCAGCCGGAAAGCTTCGCGGCCAGCGAAGCGCCGACCACTGCGACCAACGAAGCAGGGAAATTCGGTTTCCAAAGCGGCAGCAGGAACATCGCGCCGATCACGAGCGCCGTGATACTCAGCGCGTGCGGGTCACTGTGCGTTGCCACACGCAAGACGGCCCAGCAATCATCAATGATGCCGAGATCGAAACTTACGGGCTGTGGTTTGACGCCAAAAACGACTTTGAGTTGTGAGGAAACGATGACAAGCCCGAGACCGCTGGTAAAACCCGCGACCACCGATTGCGGCAAGTAGCGAAAGAACCGGCCTAGCCGCAGCACACCGATCAGCACCATCAGCACGCCGCTCAACGCGCCCGCCGCCAGCGCCGCGCCGATGCCGTGCGTTTTGACCAGACTCGCCAGCACCGGCACCACCGTCGCCGAAAGCCCGCCCACGACGATGGGCGCATCCGAAAGCATCCCCGAAATGAAACCGCCGATGATCGAAGTGTAAAGACCAGCTTCGGGCGGCAAGCCGATGGCGATGGCGAGCGCCATGCCGTAAGGAACCGCGATCAACGCGGCAATCGTGCCGCCGAAAAAATCACCGCGCCAACTGGTGGTCAGCGCGCTCACGGCGCTGTTGAAGCGTCGTTGGAAGTATTGGCGTATTTGGGGCGCACGCTGGGTGGCCGACACGATTATCGGCTCTTCCAACGCGCGCCCCGTACAGTTTGCAGCTTGCTTGGTCATACTCTTGCTGAATTTGTTTGTAGTCCCACCTTTAGGCCAATGAGGTTGAATTAGCGTTGTCCGACAAGCTGCCAGCTTGTCGCCGGGCTCGGCCCCTACTGCATTCGCCAATACTCGACAAGCTGGCAGCTTGTCGGACAGCCCAGCGCGAATTGCTTAATTCAACCTCATTGGCCTAAAGGCGGAACTACGAACGACCGTGAGCTCATCTCTGGTTACCACATCAGCCGTAAGCTGATTTGCACAACGCGCGCGAAGTTGGCTTGCGAGGTGATGCGTCCGAAGTTCGGATTACCCACCTGCGTGTTTGGCGCGCGGAACACCGGCGTATTGAAAGCGTTGACCGCTTCCAGCCGGAACTGCGCATTGAAGCCCTCGACGATGCGCGTGTTCTTGAGCACCGACAGGTCCCAATTCCGCGTCATCGGCGAACGCACGCCAATCGTGCGCGGCGCATTGCCGAAGGTGTTGGCCGACGCCGCGCTGAAGGCCGCCGCATTCAGATAGCCGTCAATGCGCTGGCTGACTGAGCCGGACGTTGCCGGATCAACCCCCAGCACGATGTTTGGGCGTTGGCCTAAACTGAAGGCGTTCGTGTTGTTGACTTGTTGTGTGAGCGAAAGCGGAAAGCCGCTTTGATAGGTGACGATGCTGTTCAACTGCCAGCCGCCGACCAGACGATCCACCACACCGTTGGCACCCGCCAGTAATGACTTGTTCTTGCCGAACGGCAGTTCGTATGTGCCACTGACGGTGAAACGGTGCGGCGTGTCCACCGACGACAGCCCGTAATCGCGCGCGCGGTTGTAGGTGTCAATCACGCTCGACGTGTTGTCGGGCGCGAAGAAGTTGCCATTGCCCGTGATGTTGTCGAGCAGTTTGCTGAAGGTATATGCCGTCAGAAACGAGAAGCCTTTTGAGAAACGTTTCTGCGCTTTGATGGTCGCTGCGTTGTAAAACGAATTGCCGCCGCTCGCGCCCAGCATGAGCACGTCGCCGAATTGCGGGAACGGACGCAGCAGTTGGGCTTGCGCGACGGTCGCCGAACTCAGGATGCCGACGCCCGCCGGGGTGCCGAAAAACGGATTGGTCACGCGCGTCTGCAAATCGGCGCGCGACATGAATTGCGGCGCGAGTTGGTTGATGTTGAGCGCGCCGTTGTTGATGCCGCCGATTTGCAGGTTGGTGCCGCGCGAGCCGACATAGCCGACCGTCAACGCGATGTTGCCGGGCAATTCGCGCTGAATGTCGAGCGAGTATTGCTGCACGTAGGCAGCTTGGCGGTTTTGATCCACAAACGAGACGTTCTGGCCGACCTGCGTCAACAACCCCAGTGAACTGCCGGTTGGTTTGAGCAAACCGCTCGGGAATGGGTTCGACAGGTAATTGGCTGGCGTCAGCCCGCCATCGTTCGAGGTGACCATATTCGTGATGGCCGAAAAGCCCAGCGCGCCGTAGCCATCCACCGTCGGGCCTAGGCTGAAGATCGCGGGCGCCCACAAGATGCCGTAGCCGCCGCGAAACGTGGTCTTGTTATTTAGCGTGTAGGCGAACCCGATGCGCGGGCCGAATTTGTTCTTTTGCGGGCGCACTTGCTGCGTCGGCGCGCCATTCACGCCCGCGAAGAGCAAGCCGCCTTTGACGCCCAACCCGGCAGGCTGCACCGGAAATGCTGCCGAAGGATCGAAGCCGACCGTGATGTGATCCGCGCGTTCCTGCAAGCCCTTTTCGTATTCGTAGCGCATGCCAAAGTTGAGCGTCAGTTTTTGCGACAGGCGGAAATCGTCCTGCACATAGCCGCCGAAATAGTTGACGTAAACCGACAACGGCGTGACCAGTTGCGTGCTGCCAGCCGAAGCTGTGCCGAGCAGCATGCTAGCCAATTCATTGCCGCCCGCCGTTGTGGCGGCGTTCGGATTCGGCCCTTGCGTGAAGCCGCGCGTGAAGGTGAAGGAGCCGCTCGCCTGCCCGATGTTGTAAAACTCCAGCGAGAGTTTGCGGTAATCGAAGCCCGCTTTCAGGCTGTGCCGCCCCAGCAGCTTTGACACGCCGGTCAGGAAGTTGTGCGAATACCAGCGGCGCTGATTCGGCGCGGCGGAACCGAGCGAACCTTGCGAGGGCGAACCATAAGCGCCGCCCGTGCCGATGGCGGGAAACTTCTTGAACGCGATTTGATTGACGTAACTCGACACAAACCCCAATTGCGCCGGATCGAAGCCCGCGCTGACCGTGTTTACGTTGTCATCGAAAGTGTTGTAGCCGTAACGCACGCTCAAGATAGTCGTGTCATTCAGCGTGAAGATATTGTTGACAGCCAGCGCGTCCACATTGCGGAAGAGCAGGCTGCCGCCCGGGTTGGCGATGTTCTGGTAATAATCGGCCACCGGCTCGCGGCTGCCATAACGCAGGTACGCCGCCGAAGCTTTGTACCAACTGGCGAAGTTGTGATCGAGCTTGAATGTCTGCTGGTCGGCGCGGTCGTTCAGCGTGCTGGTTGCTGCGTAATTGTTGCGCCCCGACGCATCGCCTGGACGATTGGCTTTCGGGAAGAATTGCAGCAGGGCGCGTCCGACCGGGTCTTGCCGGTTGGTCGGAATGATGTTGCCAGCGAAGGCATCGCGCACCAATTGCCCGTTGACCGTGCGCGTGGTCAGCGGGTCATAGACCACGACAGGCAGCCCGCCGTTCTTGGTCTGCGAGAAATTGCCCTGGCGTTCCAAATCGGTCGGGACGGTGAAGGTCTCGCTCAAGAAACTCTGCATGCGATAGCCTTCCATCGCGATCCAGAAAAATGTCTTGTCCTTGCCGTTATAAATTTTCGGAATGTAAACCGGGCCGCCGATGGAGCCGCCATACAGCCCGTAATCGGCAGCGGGCCGTTTGATGCCGTTGCGATTGTTGAAGAAGTTATTTGCTTGCAGCGGATTTGGGCGCAGGAAGCCGAATAGGCTGCCGTGCAATTGATTCGAGCCGGAACGCGCCGCCACGTTGAAGACACCGCCGCCCGTGCGCCCTGCTTCGGCGTCGTAATTGTTGACCTGCATCTTCAACTCTTGAATCGCCTCGAAGGTGGGAATGATGACCGCGCGGTTGCCGATGTCGGCAATGGGCACGCCGTCCAGCAAATAGTTGTTGCCGCGCACCGGGCCGCCCGCGAGCGAAATTTGCGACGAACCGCTTTGATCCTGTTGGCGATTGAAGGTTGGGTTGCCCGCCGGAATGTAGTTCGGCGAGATGGCGGCGAGCGAAAACGGATTGCGCCCCGAATTGGGCAGATCACTCAAGAACTGTTTGCTGATGACCTGTCCGACAGAGGCGTTGGCCGATTCGATCAAGGGCACTTCATCGGTGACGACGACGGTCTCGGCTACGTCGCCGATTTCCAGCGCCAGATCAAGCGTGATTTGTTGTTGCGTCTCAACCAGGATGCCGGTGCGGTCAACCTTCTTGAAGCCCGCCCGCGTCACCGTGATCTTGTATTTGCCAGGGTCAACGCGCTCGAAAACATAGCCGCCCGCTTCGTTGGCGACGGTCGTGCGCGCAATCTGTGTCGCTTCGTTGAGCAACGTGAGCGTCGCACCGGGGAGCGCGCTGCCTGAATTGTCATGCACCGCGCCGCGCAGGCTGCCCTGAAAGGATTGTCCCAGGCCCACGGTCGCGCCGCCGCAAAGCAGCGCGCAGCCCAAACACAAACGGGTCAGGGTTTGTAAGTAGGGATTGAAAAAAATGTGCCGAAGAATCGTGGTAACACGGGTCAATGTTTTGCCCGCGCAAACAGGTTTTGCTAGCATTCGCGCACTCCTTCCTGATCGTAACGAGACGGAAGTTGAAGAAGACCCCGCGACAGGCCGCCAAGCTCACGCGGGGTTTTCGTTTGTTTTTATTCGGATGAATCTCAGTAAACAACGCAGCCGCTGACGGCAACCTTTAAGTAAGTGGACAAAAGTTCTTGCACAAAATCTTTTCACCACGAAGAAACGAAGGACACGAAGAGCAGCGAAGAAACGTCAATGTTGAGCAGCAACTTCCTGCTTCCGCTCTTCGTGCTCTTCGTTTCTTCGTGGTTGTGAAAGAACTTTTGTCTGCCTACTTAGCTGCCAGCCAGCCGGCAAAGACACCTCACGATTTGCATTCGGTATGCCAAACCCGGCGCGCCGCCGTGCCAACGCAGTCAAAGTGCTTCGCTTACTTCAGGATGAACCTGCTGGCAGGGCTGGCGGTAAGCGGAAAAAGCGGCAGGCAAAGGCGCACAAAATTGTTTGGTTGTGGCTGGAATCTGAAAAAACTGTAGGTTATGTGAATGAGGACAACCGTCTGTAACAACGCGAATAGCATGTGCCACCTGGGTACGCACCGCTTCCAGCGTGCAGTCTCGGTGGCAGATCACTTCCTTCCGGCAGGAAAACCTCTGTTGCCAAGCCTGCACGCTGGAAGCGGTGCGTACCCAGGTTTCTTGCCGCTGCGACTGCAATAGACAAATATGTCGCGGGCCGAAAGACGCGGCACGGAATTGTCGCTTGATGGGCAGTGAATTATTTCTGGCGTTGCGCCAGCGCATTGCGCTGACTCACGACATAGGCGCGAATGGCCTCGACCTGTTCGACGGTCAACGCCTGTTTGAACGCGGGCATGCCGGCTTCGGCACGCGCGCCGTCCCGCACGATCTGCTGATACTTGCCAAAAGTGCTCGGCGCTGAGAGTTTCAAGTCCGGCAACACGCCGCCGCCTCCCACCGCTGTTAATCCGTGACAAACGGAACAGTGTTGCGCAAACAAACCTGCTCCTTGGGCGAGTGTTTCTTTCGACGCTGTGAGTTCGAGCGACGTGATCTTTGGCATCACAGGCGGCGCGCTCTGGGCCAATATGCCTTTGCCATTCAACGCAAAGGTTAGCAAGCGTCCGGGCACGACCGGCGCGGGTGAATAGCCGCCCGTCAGCGCAAACGCGCCGCCCCAGCCGGCCATGATCGAAACGTATTGCACGCCGCCCAACTCGTATGTCATCGGTGTTGCGATCACGCCCGTGCCGACATTGACCTCCCACAGCTTCGCGCCTTTGTCCGCGCTGTAGGCGATGAAGCGGCCATCCGACGTGCCCTGAAACACCAGATTGCCCGCCGTGGTCAGCGTGCCGCCGTTCCACATCAGTTGGTAAGGCGCGCGCCAGCGTTCTTTTTGCGCGACCGGGTCCCACGCCAACAGATGGCCCGTCGGGATAGTGGGCGGCAATTCAACAAAAGGCGTCCAGTCCAAGCCGACATTCCACAAGCCGGGCCGGTACTGAAAACGCTGGTCGCGGATGTAGACAAAACCGTTCTCTTGCGCCGGGATATAAACCAAACCCGTTTGCGGATTGAAGGACATTGGCATCCAGTTGTGCGCGCCCAATGGCCCAGGCATCTGTTGCGAGGGCGCGTCGGGATAACGCACACCGGGGTTTTCGATAGGCCGCCCAGTTTGTTTGTCTACGCCTTTGGCCCAAGTCACCGTGGCGTAGGCTTCCGCCGAAAGCAACTCGCCGGTCGCGCGATCCAGCACGTAAAAGAAGCCATTCTTTGGCGCTTGCATCAATACCTTGCGCGCGCGCCCGTTGATTGTGAGGTCGGTCAAGATCATGTGCTGCGTTGCGGTGTAATCCCACTGATCGCCAGGTGTCGTTTGATAATGCCAAACCAATGCGCCCGTCGCCGGACGCAGCGCGAGGATTGAAGACAGATACAAATTGTCGCCGCCGCCGGGGCTGCGCACGTGCTGATTCCACGGTGAGCCGTTGCCTGTGCCGACGTAAAGCAAATCGAGTTGCGGGTCATACGCCACGGAATCCCACGGGGTGCCGCCGCCGCCAACCTTCCACCATTCGCCTTTCCAGGTGGCCGCAGCTTTTTTCAACGCTTCGTTCTCGAATGGTTTCGCCGGATCGCCCGGCACGGTGTAAAAGCGCCACGCCTGTTTGCCGGTCGCCGCGTTGAAAGCCGACACATAACCGCGCACGCCGTATTCGCCGCCGCCATTGCCGATGATGACGTTGCCTTTGACCACGCGCGGCGCGGCGGTGATCGTGTATGACTGCGTTTGATCCACCGTCACGACTGACCAGACAAGCTTGCCCGTCGCGGCATCGAGCGCGATCAAACGGCCATCGAGCGTGCCGACGTAAACCTTGCCTTGATACAGCGCGACACCGCGATTGACGACATCGCAGCAGGCCTTGGAACCGAAACGATGCGGCACTTGCGGATCGTATTTCCAAAGCAGCTTGCCAGTCTTGGCGTCCAGCGCATAGACGATGCTCCACGAACCGGTCGTATACATCACGCCGCCCGCGACCAGTGGTGTGGCTTCGAGGCCGCGATCTGTTTGCGTGTCGAATGACCATACCAGGCCGAGTTGCTTGACGGTATCGGCGTTGAGTTGTTTGAGCGGCGAGAAGCGCGTCTCGGCATAATCGCGCCCGTGCGTCAGCCATTCGCTGGCGCGCGTTTCGACGTTGCGGAGCGCGGCGTCATCAATCGTCTTTTTCTGTGCTGGTGTCGAGAGCGAACAAAGCGTGAGCCAGCCGCAAATGGCTATCAGTAAGAATGCGCGTTTGGTTTGCATAGTCGAAAGCCTCCGTGGCAACGCTGATAGTTGAATGAATCTGGGTACGCACCGCTTCCAGCGTGCGGCTTCGATGTCAGACCGAATCAGGCCGGAAGGTTTCCTTTCAGCCGCAATCCGTCTGCTGCCGAGTCCGCACGCTGGAAGCGGTGCGTACCCAGGTGTGGGCTGTTACTTCACTTTGCCCGGCCCATACAAGGCGCGCCCCACTTTTGCGCCCGTGTGTTCGCCGTCTTTCAGCACTTGCTGGCCGTTGACGAAAACGTGTTGCACGCCGACCGAGTATTGATGCGGTTGCTCAAACGTCGCCTTATCGGCAATCGTGTTTGGATCGAACACGACGACATCGGCGAAATAGCCGGGTTTCAACAACCCGCGCCGGTCGAGTTCCAGCGTCGCGGCGGGCAGGCCCGACAACCGGCGCACGGCTTCTTCGAGCGAAATGACTTTTTCCTCGCGCACGTATTTGCCCAGCAGCCGCGCAAAACAACCATAAGCGCGCGGATGCGTGGACGACTTCAGGAACGCGCCTTCCGCCGCCATTGACGCGGCGTCAGAACCGAACGAGACCCAAGGCTGGGCGATCTGCTTTTTGATGTTCGCTTCCGACATCATGAAATAAACCGTGCCGACGCGCGAGCGGTCTTCCAGGATCAAATCCATCACGGTGTCGGCCGGGTCTGTGCCGCGCAGCTTGGCGACTTCGGCGAGCGTTTTGCCCGCCAGCGGTTTGAGTTTTTCCGAGCGAAACCCGGCCAGCAGGATGCGGTCGAGCGAGCCGGGCAGCAGGAACATGTTTTCCCAGTCGTTGGTCGGCGTGCGCATTTCGGCGGCGATTTTCTGGCGCGTGGCTGGGTCTTGCAGCCGTTTGTACAGCGCTTCGTAACCGCCATCCAACACCCAGGGAGGCATCGTCGAAGTCAACCCCGTCGCGCCCGCCGTGTAGGTGTACATATCGGCGGTGATCTTCAAGCCCTGCCGGCGCGCCTCGTTGATGCGTTTGATGACGGCGTCCAGCTTCGGCCAGTTCTGTTCGCCCGAAGCTTTGAGGTGATAAATCTCGGCGGGCAGCTTGGCTTCGCGCGCGATGCGGATGGTCTCTTCGACGGCCTCCATAAACTGGTTCGCCTCGCTGCGGATGTGCGCGATGTATTTGCCGCGATATTGCGACGCCACTTTGCACAGCGCGATCAACTCGTCGGTCTTGGCGAAAAAGTTGGGCGGATAGATCAGCGCCGTCGTGACGCCCAGCGCACCCGCTTCCATCTCGCGGCGCACCAGGTCTTTCATCTGTTCAAGCTGGGCGGGGGTGGGCGCTTTGTCTTCCAGCCCGATGACGTGCGTGCGCACCGTGCCCGCGCCGATGAACGAGGCGACGTTTTGCGAGATGCCGCGCTGTTCGAGATAGCGCAAATACTCGGCCAGCGTCGTCCAGGGCATGTCGTATTTGTAATCGCCCTGCGCGGCCAGCGCCGTGCGTTTCATCTCGTCGCTCAGTGGCCCCATCGAAGACTCGCCGAAAATCTGCGTCGTCACGCCCTGCCGCAATTCGCTGAGCGAGCGGTAATCCACGATCAGCGAGGTCTCGGAATGCGAGAGCATGTTGATGAAACCGGGCGCGACGGCTAGTACTCCATCAAGCTGTAAGTGATGGATGCTGAGAGCGCATCCGGGATGTAGGGCGGGATTAAATCCCGCCCTACATCCCTCATTTTCAGCTTGATGGAGTACTAGGCCCTTGGCCTCCACTACGGTCGTGGATTTGGCTTTGGACAGATCGCCCAGCGCCACGATGCGGTCGCCTTTGATGCCGACATCGGCGCGGCGCGGTTTGGCGCCGGTGCCGTCATAAAGCGTGCCGTTGCGGATGATGAGGTCATAGGTGCGCGCGGTCTGGGCGCACACGAGTGAAAAGGAAAGGAAAACGAGCAACAAGCTAACGAGTGGTTTTTTCATCTTGTGGTTCTCCAACTGAAGAGAGTGCTGCCACGACTTCTATTGCGGCATTTCACGGCATTTGGACTTGTGCTACCTTACGCCGCATGGAAGAAACGCTTTTACAACGCATCACACTCAACCCCGAAGTTTGCTTTGGCAAACCGACCATTCGGAACATGCGCTACCCAGTCGAAATGATTCTGGATTTGCTCGGCGCAGGCATGACGTTTGAAGACATATTGACCGACTATCCCGACCTGGAAAAAGAAGATTTGCAAGCCTGCCTTTCGTTCGCCGGCAAACTGGTCAAAGTGAACTCCATCCATAAAGTAATCTCGGCCTGATGAAATTCCTGGTTGATGCACAATTGCCTTATCGCCTAAAACTCTGGCTCGTCGCAAAAGGTTTCGACGCCATTCATACAGACGACTTGCCAGCGCAAAGCCTCTCGACGGATCTGGAAATTGTGCGGATTGCGGATGCCGCAGGCCGCGCGGTCATTAGCAAAGATAGCGACTTCCTCAAACTGCACATCTTGCAGCACAAGCCTGCGCAATTACTGATGCTCACCACTGGCAACATCATCAACCAACGATTGCTTGCGTTGGTTGAGCAAAATTTCGAGACAGCTAGCCAGTTGTTCGAGTCCTATCAGGTCGTCGAAATCAGCAACTCCTTCGTCATCGGCCACAGCTTCGAATAGCTACTTCGCCTTTGCCAAATTGACCACGATGTCCCAATGAAAGCGCACAAACTTGTGAATGGCTTCTTCCAGCACGCGTTCCTGATCGCTGTGCGCGCCGTAACCTTTCGGTCCGTCTTCACTGTCGGTCATTGGCCCGACGCCGTAACACTCCACGCCCTTCGCACGCAGATAGGCCATATCGGTCGCGCCCGTGCTCATCGTCGGCAAGGTCACCGTGTTGTAATGCTGTTTGACGGCGGTTTCCAAAACATGAAACGCCTCAGAGTCAATGCGCGAAGGGCGCGCGAGGGGGCGCGTATTGCGGTCGTTTTTGGCGACGGTGACCGCCGGGTCGTTGATGACCTTGCGGATTTCGGCAATCAGATTGTCGAGGTTCTCGTCCGGCAAGGCGCGCACGTCCAGCGTGGCTTCCGCTTCCGACGGAATCACGTTGACCTGATAACCGCCCTTGATGATGTTGGGCGAAATCGAAGTGCGCAGCATCGAATGATGGCGCGGTTCGTTGACGGCGAAGTATTCCTGAATCGTGGCGGACATTTCAGGGTTGGCGACGTTGCGGTAACGGTTCGCTTCGACGGGCATGCTGATGCTGGCGAGGCGTTCAAAGTACGCCTTGGTCGTCTCGTTCAAGCGCATCGGCGTTGACCACGCGGAGAGTTTAGTGATGGCCTGCGACAGATGGACGATGGCGTTCGTGCGCAGCGGCACCGAACCGTGCCCCGCCGGGCCGCGCGCCGTGAGCGTGATGCCGTTCGGAATCTTTTCGGACGTTTGCACGGTGGCGAAACGAATCTGGCCGCCCGTGCGCGTGACGCCGCCGCCTTCGGCAAAGCAGAACTCGGCGTCAATTTCGGGCCAGTATTTTTCAACCATGAACGCGATGCCGAATTGCGTGCTGGCTTCTTCGCCCGCTTCGGCCAGGAAGATCACATCGCGGTCGAGCGGCACGTTCAGTCGTTTGAGCATGACCATCACCATCAGACAGGCGACGGCATTGTCTTTGTCATCCACCGTGCCGCGCCCGTATACATAGCCGCCTTCGCGCGTCGCCGAAAAGGGCGGGTGCGTCCATTTGGCCGGATCAACCTTGACCACATCGGTGTGGCCCATAATCAACACAGGGCGCTTCTTGCCAGTGCCGCGCAAGCGTGCGACCAGATTCGGACGATTGGGATCGTTGGCGAAGGTTTTGTTCTCGATGCCTTCCTTGTCCAACACGGATTTCAGGTAGTCCACGACCAGCTTTTCATTGCCCGGCGGATTGCTGGTGTCCATGCGCAAGATTGCCTGAAAGTGGCGCATGGTCTCTGCTTCGATTTTGGCCCAGTCAGGTTGTTGCGGTTGTGTGGTGGCAGTACTGGCAAAAAGCATGGGTAGCAGTAGCAGCGCAACCGCCGCTTGAATCATTCGCTTGGTCATGAGTTTTCCTTTCGGTTTTTGTGTCTTGAGGATCACGGTAGCGTAACCCGCCGAGGTTGCGCGGTTCGAGCAGCAAACCCCTTCAAGGGAACAACGCGCACTCGGCAGTCACGCAAATTGCACGGCGTAAACTGGCGCGCCAGCCATCCATCATCACGCCGCGCAACCTCGGCGGGTTGCGCTACCGTGACCACCGGTTTTTACTTCACCGCTAACAAACTCGCCGACGTGCGGAAATACAGCACACCTTCAGAAATCGCGGGCGTCGCCAGGCACGGTTCGCCCATGTCGTTTTTCGCCAGTACTTCAAACTTGGGACCGGCCTTGATGACGTTGACGATGCCTTGTTCGGTCGGGCAATAAATCTTGCCATCCGCCGCGACCAGCGAGGCTGAGCAGGCCGAATCCGCGCCCAGCCGTTCTTCATACATCTTTTCGCCGGTCTTGAAATCGAAGCAGCGCAGCACGCCGTTGTGATTGGCGAGGTAGATATAGCCGTTGTAGACGACCGGCGTGGAAAGATAGGCACCGCCATTGGGCGCGCTCCAGACGACGGACTCGTTGCTGGTGGCGCCTTCGGCCAGCGAGATGTCGCCGTGGGCATTGGGGCGCACGGCAAAGAGCGGCGTCTTGCCGCCGTGGGCATTGGTGAGCACGAGCAGGCCATCGGCGACAAACGGCGTCGGCACAGGGATGTCGCCGCCGCCGCGCAAGCGCCAGAGTTCTTTGCCCGTTTCAAAATCATAAGACGCGATGTACGGGTAGCCGTTCGTGATGACCTGCGTGCGCATTTCGTCGGCATGAATGAAGGGTGTGCCCCAACTGTTCTCACACGCGCCTTTGCGCGAAGTGCGCCAGTGTTCTTTGCCATCCGCCAAACTGAACGCCGCGACGAACGGGTCTTTGGGATCGTCGCACAGCAGCACGATGCGATCTTTGTGCAGCGCGGGCGAACTGGCATAGCCCCAGGCGATGCTGCGCCAGGTGACATTGATCGGGCCGAGGTCTTTTTGCCAGAGCAGCTTGCCCTTGAGATCGAGGCAATACAGGCCATCCGCGCCGAAAAAGCCGATCAGGTATTTGCCGTCGGTGACCAGCGTCGTGTTCGCGTGCGAAGCTTTTTCGTGGCGCACCGTCGCGGGCTTGGCTGTGCGGATGGTTTGCTCCCATTTTTTCTGGCCGGACTTTTTGTCCAGACAGAGGATCAGCCAACGTTGTTCGTCATTGTCTTTGGCGGGGCCGACATCGCCGTAATAGCCAATGCGCAACGAAGGCTTGCCGGTCTTGGGCACCGCTGTCGCCAGATAAATCTCATCCTTCCAGATGATCGGGCTGGAATGGCCCAGGCCGGGAATCTCACTGCGCCACAAGACGCCGCCGGATTTGCTTGCTGCCGGGTCTGCGTTCCATTCGGTGCGCGTTGGGAACCCTTCGGCAATACCGAGCGCGCCGGGGCCGCGAAACTGCGGCCAGTTTTGTTCGGGCTTAACAGTTGGTGTGGTTGCGAAACGCGCGGCGGGCAAGGCCGCCACCGTGGCCAATAGGAATGAACGGCGTGAAAGTGACATTTGCGAATCTCTCCTCGTTTTGGTTCAAGCCAGCGTCCGACAGCGCTGATTATGACGTGCTGGCGAACAGTTGGCGTTTGAATTGTCTCCGGTAAACATAGCGTAGGCTGACTGGCCCGTGCTTGTCTACGAGATCGCGGGGATTCGCAGTCAAACGCGGGCCAGTCAACCGACTTTTCGGCTGAGGCTGAAACGAGGGAGGTGCGCTGTCGGCGTGGCGAGAGCTATTGCGCGGGCGGTGCAGCCGGCGGTTTGATGTCGGTGAAATGCGCCGCCGCCAGCCGCCACACGCCATGCTGTTTGACCAGCGTGCCGGTGCAGCGCCAATCGGCCGTATAACTTTTGCCCGCGTTGTTATGGCCTTTGACCTTGAAGCGCGCGTTGTAAATCGCGGTCGTGCCGTAAATGACGACCTTGACTTCATCGGCTTCCCATTCGTCATAACCGGCATTGTTGGCTTTGAACCCGGCCAGCCAGCGGGCTTTCGTGCTGGTGTTGCCGCCGGTCAGCGTGAGGATGTACTCGTCAGTCCAATAACGTTCGAGCACGGCAATATCTTTTTTGAGCAAGGCGACGCGGCCTGCTTCGACGGCTTTAAGCACTTCCTGCTCGGCTTTGTTGTTGTGCGCTGTTTGACCGAACGCCAACGCGGACAGCGTGTAGACGAAGCAAGTGAAAAGCGTAATGCTGTAGATGCGGGTTTTCATGATGAATTCTCCGTGTGGTTAAGGTTGTGGATGGTCGGTGCTATTTCGGCAGAATGCTCAGGTCGGGGCGGAAGAGCAGCGTGTGGCGCTCAAGCTTGGTAATCGCGCCCGGCGGCATTTTGGCCATGACTTTGCGCACTCCTTCTTCGCCAAGCACTCTGGTCAGCGGATTGAGTTGATCCAACTCGGCGAACTTTTCATGTGGTGTGATGACTAGATGCCCCGTTGTCTCGCCATAGCTCAAGGCCGCGCGAATCACACCATAGCTGTCGGATTTTTTCAGCGGCGGCAGCATTTCTGCTTTCATCCAATCCACCACTTCACGCTCTCTGCCATAAGCGATTTCGGTCATCGTGAACGAAGCCAGCTTCGGCGTTGGCGCATTCGCTTTGATGTAACTCAAGTCCGGCCGCACCCGAATCACGAATTGCCGCACGCTGTTGTTCAGGCTGCGCGCCTTGTTCCAGAAAGCGGTGACGGCTTCGCGGCTGCCCAGGCCATTCAGCAGCACGTCATCTGCTTTGTCTAGCGCGGCGAAATTTTCGAGCGGCAGGATGAACCACGATTCATAGCTCTGGCCGTAAACCGAAGTCCAAACTTCCATGTGCTTGCGCCCGCCTTTGACGTTGGCCGGCACGACTTCGTTTTTGATGAACTGGAGCGCCTCGCTCCAAAGTTCGGGCTTGGCGCTGTAAACCGTGACTTGGTACAGCCGCTCTTCGTTGGCGGATTGCACGAACGATTTGCCGGTGGGCGCGGCGGTTTGTGCGAGAGCATTTCCGGCACACAGCAACAACAACACAAACGCCAGCAGGCAAGGGGTGTTTCGTTTCATAGCGGTTTCTCCTTTTTGATGATGGGTGAATGTGGGTTACGGCAGCGGATTCATCGTCACTTCGCGCATCAGCTTGCTGGCGAACTGTTCACCGATCTGAGTGCGCCGGGCGTTGGCCTCCTGTTCCTTTTCGGCTGACCCGTAATGTTTCAACCGGATAGCCGCGACTTTGGGGGTAAGGCCGTCGAGCGCCGCCCAGTTTCTGTAGCCGATTGCGTATGCATAGTCCCAATCGCCAGGGCTGTCGTTGGTGCTATTCGCGTAGAACTTGTAATCCACGATCAGCCCCTGCTTTTTGTATTCGTCGAGGATCGGGCGTGTGTTCCGCCGCATATCCAACAGCACGTCATCGGCTTTACCCGGTAAGGCCCTGACGTAAATGACGCGCCACACCATGCCGGGTGTCGTATGACTTGATGTCTGCGCGAAAGCGCTGGCGGTCAGCCAGCACAGCAAGGTGACGAGCGGAAACAGTTTGTGTGAGATTCTCGGTTGCATACGTTTTTCTCCTTTTTGAATTGAAGTGAATGGTTGGTGGTTATTGGTTGGCCAAAGGCGGCGGTTCTTCCAGCTTGAGTTGTAACTTGGCGCCTGCCATCGTCGCCTCAGTCTCGGCAGCTTGCAGCTTCAGGCTGCGTTCGTAATCTTCGCGCGCTTCGTCGCCCCGGCCCAGCAGCCGTTTCACCCAACTGCGATTGAAGTAAGCGACCGCGAAATCGGGTTTGATCTCAATGGCGCGGTCATAATCGTTGAGCGCGCCTTTCAAGTCGCCCAACGCCTTGCGCGTCAAACCGCGATTGCACCAGGCGGCGGCCCATTCAGGATTGATTTCAATGGCGCGGTTGTAATCGTCCAGCGCGCTCCGGTAATCGCCCAAATCGTGTTTGACGCTGGCGAGGTTGTTAAACACCAGCGCATTGGCGGGCGCCAACTGCGCCGCGCGTTCGTAATCGGCGCGCGCCCCGGCGTAATCCTTGAGTTGCTGTTTGATCAGCCCGCGATTGTTGATGGCCAGCAGCGATTTCGGTTCGAGACGCAAGGCCGCGTTGTAATCGGCCAGTGCGTCTTCCAACTCACCCTGCGCCGCATGGGCATTGCCGCGCTTAATCCAGGCCAAGGTGTATTTGGGATTGAGCCTGAGCGCGTGATTGAGATCGCCAATGGCCTTCGGCAATTCGCCCAGGTCGTAAAGCGCGACGGCGCGGTTGTACCAGGCGCTATCCAATTGCGGGTCGCTGGCGACGGCGAGATTGAAATCGTCGAGCGCGCGCCTGAACTCGCCTTTGGCCATTGCCACATTGCCGCGTTCTAGGTAGGCGCGGGCCGAGTCGGTGCGCGTGTTTTGCGCTCGCACGAGATTGCCTGCCGCTGTCAGCCACAATGCAAGAGCGCAATAGGCAAAGGCTGTTGCTGTCTTGCCTGCGCGCGTGAGTCTTTGCGCTTTGACCGAGTTGCGCCAAGGCACACGTCCGTCATGAGGTTGCTGGAACATCGTTTCACTCCTTTGAAGTTCAGTTGTTGATTGCGTGTTGGCGCGCGCGTTACTTCTGCCCGCGCCAGGTTTTCTTTTGGCCTGCCTTGGACTGATTGGGACGGCTAATCTGCCAAGCTTGTGGCCCTCCCTATTGACAAAGGCGTAATTCAAGGGCAAAAGCGGCCATGCGTTTGCAAAAAGGCTGAATAAATGTGGCCTTGATAATTTGGGCCAACCGCGCAGTTCAACTCATCACCAATAGTTATTTGGAAAGCCTTGCGTATGCCTGCTTCATCTTCACAAGACGTGACACAGTTGCTAGCCGCTTGGAGTGCGGGCGATGAAGCGGCGCTCGCGCGTTTGGTGCCGCTGATCGAAGCGGAACTGGAACGGCTGGCGCGCGCTTACTTGAGCAAAGAGCATCCCGGCCATACGCTGCAAACGACGGCGCTGGTCAATGAAGCGTATGTGCGGCTGATCGGCTGGCAGAATCAGGCCTGGCAGAACCGCGCGCATTTCATCGGCGTGGCGGCCAGCCTGATGAAAAAGGTGTTGGTTGATCACGCGCGTCGCCGCCAGAACCGCAAACACGGCGGTGATCTGGTGCGCGTTTCCTTAACCCACGCGGCGCTCGAACCGAACCAAAGCGATCCCGATGTGCTGACGCTGAACGAGGCGCTGGAAGAATTGGCCAAACTCGACGCGCGTCAGGCCCGCATCGTTGAGTTGAGCTTTTTCGGCGGTCTGACCAATGACGAGATCGCCCACGTGCTGGGCATTTCCGAACGCACTGTCCGGCGCGAATGGAATATGGCGCGCGCCTGGCTGTACCGTGAATTGACAAAGCAGTAGCCAATCTATGCGAGGCAAGTCCGATGACGCTCGAACGCTTGCCGCCCGAACGCTGGCAACAGATCAAAGCATTGTTCAACGCCGCCCAAGACCGCGCGCCGCAAGAACGCACGGCCTTTTTGCGCGCTCACTGCGTGGACGATGAAGAACTCTTGCGCGAAGTAAATTCGCTGCTCGCGGCGGATGCTGCGGCGGGCGATTATTTACTGAAGCCCGCCCTCGAACTCGAAGCCCATGCACAAGCCACCGACCAGCAAACTGCCCTCATCGGTTGTCAGCTTGGCCGTTACGAAATCCGCGACCTGCTCGGCGTGGGTGGCATGGGCGAAGTCTGGCGCGCGTATGACGCCCCGCTCAACCGGTTTGTCGCGCTCAAGACCCTGCCTTTGCGTTACACGTGCGACGCTAGCCGCCTGCAACGCTTTATCCGCGAAGCCACGACAGCCTCCTCGCTCAATCACCCCAATATCATCACCATTCACGAGATCGGCCAGCTTACGACCGAGGCGGGCGAGCTGCATTTCATCGCCACCGAACTGATTGAAGGCATAACCTTGCGTCAGCGGCTCGATACCGGCGGACGCTTGCCGTGGCGTGAAGCGCTTGCAGTTGCCGTCCAAATCGCCACTGCGCTCGATGCCGCACACCGCGCGGGCATCGTGCACCGCGACATCAAACCCGAAAACGTCATGGTGCGGCCTGATGGTTTGGTCAAAGTGCTTGATTTCGGTTTGGCGAAATTGACAGCCCCTGCCACGGGCCCGCTGGTCGAAGCACAAACAGGCGCACCCGTCCCTGCCGGGCAAACGCAACCTGGTATGATTCTGGGCACCTTGCGCTATATGTCGCCCGAACAGGCGCGCGGTCACACCGTGGATGCGCACACGGATATTTTCAGCTTGGGCGCTGTGCTGTATGAATTGCTGACCGGGCAACCGCTCTTTGCGGGTGAAACCAGCGCCGATGTGATTGCCGCCATCATTCACAATGAGCCACCGCCATTGGCTGAAGTTGCACCTGACGCTCCGGCTGAACTGGAACGCATTATGTGTCAGGCACTCGCCAAAAAATCGGAGGATCGTTATCCCACCGTGCGCGTTTTGCAAGACGAGTTGCAAGTACTCAAGGGGAGCGGGGAACAGGCGAACCTGGCACCTCTTTCAACCCGCGCGAATAGTTCATCCGCCGTTATACGTTGGCGCGCGCCGCGCTTTGCGCTTTGGCAAATGGCGTTGTTACCACTGTTGGTGTTGTGCGTGGTCGGTGCGCTTTGGTGGTGGAAAAACAACCGAAGCGGACAGCTCGAAGCACCTCTGCCTAGTTCGCTCAAAATCACGGAAGTGCATAACTGGGCGAGTACGCCGGGCGAAGTTTATAGCGAAGGAAAAATTTCGCCTGATGGCAACTGGGTGGCGTTTACTTCGACCGAAGGCGGGCGCAAGAACGTTTGGTACAAGCTGTCCACAGGCGCGGGGAAAGCGCGCCCTTGTACTGACGACGAATTCAATAACGATGAGCCAATCTGGTCGCCCGACAGCAAAGAACTTGCCTTCATTTCCTGGCGCGGAGGGACTCCTGGCCTTTGGCGCATTTCGATGACAGGCGGGATGCCCGCATTACTCAAGAAGAGTTTTGACGATGGAGCAAACGCTCCGCGGTTAAAGTATTGGTCAAAAAATGGATTGATTTATTATGAGTCGAAGCAAAATCTTTTTGCCTTTGAAATTAGTTCCGGGCGCACGGAAAATCTGACTAAATTTGGCTCCGGCACAACAGACAAGGCGTATTTCAGCCCTTCACCGGATGGGCAGCGGATTGCTTATGTCGCATCCTTAGCAGAGGGACATTCAGTAATGGCTGTCGCAACCAACGGCGAGCAACCTAAACGGGTCGCCAGTCTGCCGGTCGAAATCAGAAACACAGTATGGCATCCGGATAACCAACGGATTTTTTTTAGCGCCAAGATCAACGGCGTGTTTCAAATTTTCGTAGGGGATCTGGCGGGTCATCAGCCTGTGCAACTTACTCTGGGAGAGACCGACAGCTTGGTCCTAGATGTCTCTACAGATCGTAAGAGCATCCTCTTTGGTACTTCCAAAGAAACCTCGGATTTGTGGGGAGTGAATAAAACGAAAGCACAAGAGTTCGTAGTAGCCTCAGACATCAATGTCAAGTTTTGGCCTACGGTTTCTCCTGATAGTCGAGTGATTGCTTATCAATCGGTCAGGGGGGTAACCGAGGGGGGCAAAATTATTAATGGCAGTAACATCGTCACTCAGTCGCTGGGTTCGGCCCTTCCAAATATACGCATCAACAATGGTTTCTTACCGCAATGGTCGCCGGATGGAAAGTCACTTGCCTTTATGCGCCGGTTAAATAATGCATATAACATCTGGGCAATTTCTGCGCAGGGGGGTGCTGAGCGGCAAATCACTCAGGCAGGTTGTGCGGCGATTGGGAACACCATTATGCCTGCCCATTTGTTGCAAACCAGTTACTATGCGTGGTCGCCTGACAGTAACAAGTTGGCCTATCTTGCCAGAAGGAATGGGCAGCGTAACCTTTGGTTGATCAATGCGGATGGCTCGAATGATACGCTAATTCCTACAGTAGATGACTCGAATTGGGTGATTGATTGTCCGTTATGGTCAGCGGACGGCAAGCGTATCGCTTGGTCGGCCTGGGCACAAGATAAAAAGGTGGCTGGCAAAATATCATCTGGTTTATGGGTCACGGAGTTGGAGACGAAAACAACAAAGCCGGTTTATCAAACGGATTATTCATTGCAGTTGATTGGCTGGTCGCAAGCTGAAGAGTTTTTGATTTTCTCCACGCATGAAAAGATCCTCAGTCTAACGAGACCCGCTCTGGTGACATTACACAATGTTTCAGTCGTCTCGAAAGCCGTTCACTCTATCACGACCTTGTTTTCTACTTATTTCCTAAATCTTCATTTGTCACCTGATCGCCGCACTCTGGCTTATGTTGCCCGTCAGGACGATAAAGATAACCTTTGGCTGGTGTCTGTGCAGGGCGGTAAGTCGGTACGGCTTACTACTAATCCAGACCCGCATCTTTATTTTTCCAACCTGGCCTGGGCGCAGGATAGCCAAAGCATTTATTTTGGGAAACAAGCGCGGTATAGCCAGCTTTTCCTGCTGGATGGATTCTGAAATATATTTTTTGCTGCCGGCGTGTCCGTTTTTTTCTTTTTTTACGCTTTAACCACCTGTGACGAATAAAAGTGCGTTCGGCACGGCAAAGGGTAACAGGTTCACTCTCGCGCGAGGTGTGAAGGTGGCGACCCGCCAAGCCGGAAGCGTTTCTTGAAAACCAAGTAAAAGGAGCATCAAGTGGAAGAAAAAGACACACCTAAGTCAACAGCGGATTGCGCTGGTAAGACAGATGCCGACATCGTCAAAGCGGTCATGGATGGACTGGCGGCAGCTTTTCCCGTGCACTCCATCCATAGCCCGGTCTTTAAGGATGATACGGGCAGGATCTTTCTATACATCACCTGCAAGGACGCTGCGGTCACATTGCGCGGCTTGGCCAAGTCGGCACCTGGCTTGCCAAGAGAGGCCGCAAAAACAAAGGTCACCGCGGTTGTTCAGGCGGTTAGTTGTGTAACGTCAGTAATTGCCAATGGCCTTGCAGAGATCAGAGGGCCGGGCTGCGGTGAGGGGCAAAAGAAATGCGGGGAAGCCTGCATTGGCGTTGACGAGCCTTGCCCGCCAATGGGGACGTAGAAAGCTTTTCCCTTTGTGAAGCCGCATAAAGCAGACATACGGCGGTGAGTAAGGCTCAGTGCTCTCTTTGTGTGGCTTCGCGGGGAAAATTTCAGAGCGCCAGCCGGCTTCATGTGAAGTGTATGCGTTGAGACTGACGGTTGGCTTCGAGTCGAAGTCAGTTTCATTGAATACGAGCACCGTGTCAGTTGCCCGCTTGTGAAAATGGCAAAAGAACATACTGGCAGAGAGACATTATGAACGGCGAAGAACAAAACGTGTCATCACCAACAGCAAATAAGTCACGGGATTTATCAGAGGATGAGGCTGACAAGCCACCGCCACCGCGTGACGAGGCGAGAGAGGCGAGAGAGGCTCGTCGCAAAGAGAATATAAAACGACTCAAGGAATACTACGATGAGCAATACGATAAATTGGGTATCAAGCTCGACGTAGGCTCCGATGGAATAGAACTGAAAAAAGTTCATGAAAAGACGCCTGATTTTGTCAGGGCGCAAATTCAACATGATTTTCTCCGGTTAGCGGAAGCAGCAAAGGAGCAAGAGATGCTGGAGCTAGCTCAGCAGATCAAAAGGTTTGACTGGCGGAGCCTGGGTGTTACGCCGCTTGTGCGTGATCAAGGTGATCGCACGATGACGTGTTGGGCCCATGCCACGACAGCGGCGTTTGAGAGCAGCCTGATGATTCAACGCGCCAGAGCTGAGCTAACGGCGAACGGCATTAACAAAAAAATTGCCGAGCAAGATAAAGTTTCTGGGGGCTTCAAAATCTCGTCTACCGGGGGGCAAAGCACTTTCACATTTGAACCTGCCCTGGCAGACCTCAGACGCTGGATTCAACACCGCCAAGCAGGCCAACACGAGAAAATTCAACTAGACGTAAGACGTGTCGTTAAGTTTGTCAAAGCAGCCGTCAAGTCTTCCGAGGAAGCGGCAGAGTATCACGAGAATGCCTTTAAGTATTTTTATGATCAGGGTGCTCCGCTCGAAGCCTTGATGCTTTATTCCGAAGCCGGTGAGATCACGCTGCAGTTCGAGCAAATCCCCGAAATTGAGATGAAGGAAGGTTCCGCCTTCATCAAGGCAGTAGCTTGGGATTACGTCACAAAAAATCTAACCATAGACCCGAAAAACCACTTTCCCTCAGGCTCGACTGTTCCTCCGCCTGTAGAAGAAATCAAAGTCGCTTTGCTGGAATACGGGCCGCTCGTGGTTGGGATGGCTTTGGATAGTAACAGTGAGTTTTCGAAATATAAAAAGCTGCCTCTGGAAAAAACTACAGCGCCTTCTCTCGTTTTCCCGGAGAAGGATGAGGTAGTCGAACTGGATCTGCCTGATCACGTTTTGTTATTGATTGGTTGGGATGATACGAAAAACGCCTGGATTGTGCAGAACTCCTACGGCACCGATTGGGGATATTCGTGCGACGACCCGCGCGTCGGCGAAGACGGTTTTTCCCCGACTTGTGGATATGCATACATCAGGTATGGGAGCTGCAATATCGGCAGTGTTGCTTCGTGGATAGTCGCTCCTTTGCTGACCGCAGCCCAGGAAGAGGCGATGCGCAGTTTAGCCGCTGATTCAATTGCGGCAGCCACCAGATTGGTGAAGCAATCAGCAAATGTTGTTGACCGTGTGACACCCAAATCCACTCAAGCTGCCAGCAATGTGATCCTGAAAGTCATCAAGTCAATCATTGATGTAATGAAACAAATTGTTACTAGCCTTTTGTCACAGTTCTTAAAGCCTAGGAAGTAACGTGTACTACTTGAAGATGCCTCTACTTTGTTCCTCTACTTTGTTCCTCTACGAATGCCTCCTATAGCCCGCAGATTGCTCATACCAATGATTGTCCCGTCACGGTGAGAACGGCCAAAAGGCTTATACGGGACAGCCTCGCTACTTCTTGACAGTCCGTCAAACCGGTTGCTAGACTGCCTGTCTTTTCGTCACGGTTGATCGCCGGTACGTTTTTTCCGAGCAGCAATTTGTCAGAGAGGAAAGCGGTGCGGACGCGCCTGAACCGGTGTGCGGCCTGCGCTTGTCTTAAGCATTGCCTGCCTGTATCGCCACTAAGTTTTTGAACGTTCTGTAAGGAGTGTTGTTTTCATGCCTGTTTTTAATGGAATCGAAACCCCCGCCGACGGCAAGCGGATCACCGTGCAAAACGGCCAGCTTGTCGTCCCCGATAACCCTATCATCCCCTTTATCGAAGGCGATGGCATCGGACGCGACATCTGGCGCGCCTCGGTGCGTGTGTTTGACGCCGCCGTTGAGAAAGCTTATGGCGGGCAACGCCGTGTGGCTTGGTACGAAGTTTTTGCGGGTGAAAAAGCCTTTACCAAATTCAATGAATGGCTGCCTAAAGGCACGCTGGACGCCATTCAGCATTTCGTGGTAGCGATCAAGGGGCCGTTGACGACGCCGGTGGGTGGCGGCATTCGTTCGTTGAATGTGTCGTTGCGTCAGGTGCTTGATCTGTACGCCTGTGTGCGCCCGGTGCGCTATTTCAACGGCGTGGGTGCGCCGGTCAAACATCCTGAGAAACTGGACGTGGTGATCTTCCGCGAGAACACCGAAGATGTTTATGCGGGTATCGAGTTCCAGGAAGGCTCTGACCGGGCCAGGAAGCTGATTGAGTTTCTGCGCGATTACGGCTATCAAATCAATGAGGATTCGGGCATCGGCATCAAGCCGATTTCGATCACGGCGACGAAAAACCTGGTGCGCCGCGCGATCAAATACGCCATCGCCCGTAACAAGACCGTCGTCACACTCGTGCACAAGGGCAATATCATGAAGTACACGGAAGGCGCCTTCCGTGACTGGGGCTATCAACTCGCTAAAGAAGAGTTCCGCGCGCACATCGTGACCGAGGACGAGTTGTGGAAAGACCACAACGGCAAATTGCCTGAAGGCAAAGTGTTGATTAATGACCGCATCGCCGATGCAATGTTCCAGCAGGTGTTGCTGCGTCCTGACGAGTATCAAGTGATTGCCACGCCCAATCTGAATGGCGATTACCTATCGGATGCTTGTGCGGCGCAGGTCGGCGGCTTGGGGCTCGCGCCCGGTGCGAACATCGGCGACAACGCGGCAGTGTTTGAGGCGACGCACGGCACCGCACCGAAATACGCCGATAAAGATGTGATCAATCCGGGTTCGGTGATGCTCTCAGGCGTGATGATGTTCGAGCACATGGGTTGGGACGAAGCGGCCAAACTCATCATTGACGGTATTGTCAAAACGATTGACCAGAAACGTGTCACCTACGATCTAGAACGCCAGATGGAAGGCGCGACCAAGGTCAAGACGAGTGAATTCGGCGACGCGATTATTGAGAATATGTGAATGAGGGACTAGGGGCTAGAGAGGCTAGGGGCTAGGGTGATATTTCAACTAGCCCCAAGTCCCCAGCCCCTAGCCTCTCCTCTGGAGGTTTTATGGCGAGAAAGAAAATCACCGTGGTGGGCGCAGGCAATGTGGGCGCGACGACGGCGCATTGGCTGGTTTCCAAAGAACTGGGCGATGTTGTATTGGTGGACATCATCGAAGGCATGCCGCAAGGCAAGGCGTTGGACTTGGCGCAGGCCGGGCCGGTCGAAGGTTATGACAGCCGTCTGGTCGGCACGAATGGCTTCAAAGAGACGGCCAATTCGGACGTGGTCGTGATCACGTCGGGCATTGCGCGCAAGCCGGGCATGAGCCGCGACGATTTGCTCAACACCAACGCGGGCATCGTCGCCAGCGTGACGGAAGAGATTGTCAAGCATTCGCCGAATTGCATCATCATCGTCGTCTCAAATCCGCTGGATGCAATGACGCAGGTGGCGTGGAAAAAATCGGGCTTCCCCAAAAACCGCGTGCTGGGCATGGCGGGCGTGCTCGATTCGGCGCGCATGCGCTGTTTCCTGGCTGAGGCGTTGAATGTGTCGGTCGAGAACGTGACGGCCTTTGTGCTGGGCGGGCACGGCGACACGATGGTGCCACTGCCGCGCTATTCGACCTGCGCGGGCATTCCGATCACGGAGCTGCTGCCGAAAGAAGTGGTTGAGCAGATCGTGACGCGCACGGCCAACGGCGGCGCTGAGATCGTCAGCTTGCTCAAGACCGGCTCGGCCTATTACGCGCCCTCTTCAGCGGCGGTCGAGATGGTTGAGGCGATTCTCAAAGATAAGAAAAAGATTCTGCCTTGCGCCGTGTTGCTCGAAGGCGAGTACGGCATCAACGGGTTGTTTGTTGGCGTACCGGTCAAAATCGGTTCTAATGGGATCGAAGAAATCATTCAGATCAACCTGACCACCGACGAGCGCGCGGCTTTGCAAAAATCAGCCGCGTCCGTGCAGGAACTGGTGGATAAGTTGAATCTGTAAGCAGTTTGAATTTTGCGTGAGCTGACTTAAGCGTGGCTGCCGCAACCTCGAACGCCCTTGAGGCAACGAGTTTGCGGCAGTCGCGTTTTATTGTTGGGCTGTGCCAAAGCCCAGGGGAGGAAGTACCAAGTGAGTGAAGAAGTCAAAGAACTGAGCGGTAAAGAGAAAATTCTGGCCGAACTGAAAACGCTCGAATACGAATTCACGGTCGAATTGCCACGCGCCTTGCGCACAGCAGCAGCGCTGGGCGACCTGTCGGAAAATTCCGAATACAAATATGCTCGCGAGCGGCAGGATTACGTGCGCGCGCGCATCCGCAATTTGCAACAGCAAATGGCGAAGCTCTCGAGCATTGACCTCAGCCGCTTGCCCCATGACCGCGCTTCGTATGGTTCGACCCTGGTGCTCAAAGATTTGAATCGCGGCGAAGAGGCCACCTACCGCCTGGTGACACCGGAAGAAGCCGATTACGAAAAAGGGCTGATCTCGACTGCTTCGCCGATTGGCAAAAGTCTGCTTAACAAAGAAGAGGGCGACGAGGTCAAAGTCCAAACGCCCAACGGCGTGCGCACTTTCGAGATTGTCACACTGCGCACCATTCACGATGAAGATTAGCCCTGCTGGTTTGAAAGCTGGCTTGAGATTGAAACGGAGGCCGTTTCTTTGTCCTTTCAAAAACAACATCTTTTCCAACGGTTACTGACGGTCGCCCTGTTGCTTGGGGTTTTTATGCTGAGCGCGGGGACGATTATGTTTTTGGCCTGGCGTGGCCGCACGGTTTATGTGCCGAACGTGATCGGCAAAACGGAAGCGGCGGCGGCGGAAGAATTGGAAGACGCGGGCTTGCGCTTGCAACGCAAAGGCCGTGCGCACAACGACCAGATTCCGCTGGATGCCGTTTGCGATCAATCGCCGACAGCGGGATCAGTGGTGAAAACGGGGCAGTTGGTGCGCGTCAGTCTGAGCTTGGGCGCACCGCCCGGTGAGACCAAACCGGAGAAGAAGACCGCCAGCAAAAGCGCCAGCCGTTAGCTGAGGGCTGGATTAATTCCGGGCAAGGCGGACTGCAAGAATCCGGTTTTGAGGCGTTCACTGCTTGCCGTCCACGAATTCCAACTACATCACAGACGTTTTGCATGGCAACTTCCCACTTGATCGAACTCGCGCCCTCTATCCTTTCGGCGGACTTTACCCGCTTGGGCGAGCAACTCGCCACGGTGGAGCAGGCTGGCGCGGACATTGTTCACGTGGACGTGATGGACGGGCATTTCGTCCCGAATCTGACGCTCGGCCCCGTCATCGTCGAATGGGTGCGCCGGGCGACACGGTTGCCGATTGACACCCACTTGATGATCGAAGACCCCGACAAATACATCGGGGCCTTTGCTAAGGCGGGCGCGCATATGATTTCGGTGCATCCCGAAGCGACCTATCATTTGCACCGCACGCTCAATTACATCCGGCAGGCGGGTTGTCAGGCGGGCGTTGTGCTCAATCCGGCCACGCCGCTCAGCGCCATCGAAGAGGTGCTGGGCGAACTGGATTATGTGCTGGTGATGTCGGTCAATCCGGGCTTTGGCGGGCAAAAATTCATTCCGGCGGCATTGAATAAGTTGCGCCGCTTGCGCACGCTGCTGCAGGCACGCCGCTTGCCCGTGCGTCTTGAAATTGACGGCGGCGTGACAGTTCAGAATGCCGCTGAAGTGGTGGCGGCGGGGGCTGAAATACTGGTGGCCGGCTCCGCGATTTTCGGCCAGCCTGATCCGGCGGCGGCCGTGCGTCAGTTGCGCGCGGCTGCGGAAGCGGCGACAATGCCGCCTCGCCAATTCGCTTGAGTGCTGGCTTGAAACCACTGACTTGAAACCGGCAGACGACAAATCGCTTTTCATAGGAGTTTGCGTTTATGACATCCAAACGACTTGTCCTCACAATTCTGGCGCTGACGTTTGCGCTGGCCGCTTGCGGCGGCAAAGGCAAGGTCAAGAACGAGAACGAATACAAACCGGGCCGCGATAAAGAGCTATACGAAACGGCTGAGACGAAGCTCAAAAAAGGCCGGTTTGACGAAGCGCGCTTGCTCTATAACGTCGTGATCACGACGTACCCCGACAGCGAATACTTGCCGCTCTCCAAACTTTCCATCGCCGATTCGTTTTACCTGGAAGGCGGTTCCAGCAATCTGGAGCAGGCCATCGGCGGGTACAAGGATTTCGCCCAATACTTCCCGACGCATCCGCTGACCTGCGCGGTCAAACTCAAGATCGCCCATTCGCACATGCGCCAGATGAACGCGTTCAACCGCGACTGGACACCGGCCAAGAAAGCCGAGCTGCAATTGAAAGCCACCGAAATCAGTTGCCGGAATTCGCCGCTATTGACGCAGATTCAACAAAATCTGGATGAGGTGCGGCAGTTGCTCGGTTTGCACGAGCGCGAAATCGGCAACTTTTACATGGAGAATCGCAAAGCGTATAAAGCCGCCGAGGGCCGCTTCCGCGAAATCGTCAACAACTATCCCAATTTCACCTACCGGGATGAAGCGCTTTACAAACTCGGCGTGGCCTTGATCGAACAGGAGCAGCCCGAAGAGGCGTCGCAGTATTTCACCGATTTGCTCAAAAAATTCCCGAAGAGCGAGCATGCCGCAGACGCCAGGAAATACCTGGAAAAACTCGGCAAGCCCATTCCTGAAGCTGATCCGGACGCCGTCACGCCGGAACGTCCGGGGCGCGTGGGCCGGATGAAACTGATCCTGGGCATGAACGATTTGGATATTTCCAAAGACGGCGTGCTGGTCAGCAAAGAAGGGGACACCAAAGCCGACGAAGCCGAGAAGCTGCAAAAACCGATTGAAGCCGTCGGTGGCGTCGGTTCCGTGCGCGCTTCGACCAAAGGCCCCTCGAATACACCCGCTGCGCCTGGGACTGAAGCGGCCAGCGTTGCAGAGACGGCGAAGACCAACGGGAAAGCCGCTGCCGCAACCGAGAAAACGGTGACGCCGGAAAAGAAGGTCAACGACAAGGACAACAAGGCCAAAGACGACAAAAAGAAAAAGAAGAAAGGCGTCTTGGGGATTTTCAAATAAGCCCTTTGCCCAAGTCATTTCGAACCCGTCAGCAAAGACACAAGGCGCAGGCTTTGTGTCTTTTGCTGTTTGTGGTAAAAAGCGCCAGCCGGTTTGCCGTCATCATGGGTTCCAGGCAGAGCAGACAGGTGCAAGATTCAGAAATACGGGCGACTCTTTCCGCACAAACGACACAGTTCCACTGGAAAAATATACCGCAGACGATTCGTCTGCGGATGGCTTGGGCATTGCAGGCAGAGCGGGCGCATCGCTGATTTCCCGCCTGCGTGAAGCGAAAGTTTGGGCTTGATATGAACGACGGAGGCTAACGTGGGATATAAAATTTTGCTGGCCGATGACAGCGTGACCGTGCAGAAGATCGTCACCTTGACGTTTAGCGACGAAGGCGTGGATGTCGTCCCGGTCAACAGCGGTGACGAAGCGATCAGCCGCTTGCATTACATGCATCCGGCCTTGGTGATGGCCGATGTCTCGCTGCCCGGCAAGAACGGCTATGAAATCTGTGAGTTCGTTAAGCATCATCCCGAACTTAAAAATACGCCGGTCATTTTGCTCGTGCCCGCCTTCGAGCCGTTTGACGAAGAGCGCGCCGCCCGTGTCGGCGCCGATCATCATTTGACCAAGCCTTTCCAATCCATTCGCACCCTGATTGCCACGGTCAAGAATCTGATCGAACCGCCTGCGCCAGCGGCTCTGCCACCGCTTGCCTGGCCGACCACGCAAGCCCCGGCCACTGCCGCAACCAACGGCACGCATACAGAAGCCGAACTGCTGGCCGACGCGCCGGACACCGGCGATTTGCCGCCCGCGCCGACCACCACGCCAAGCGCACCGGCAACCGTTGCGCCGCCGGTCGTCACGGTTACCGCAACGGTCAGCGAGCCGGTCAACGAGTTGCCGAAAACCGAAACCGGTTCACCGGCATTTTTCGCCTCCGTCGGCGCCGCGCCTGTGGCGGCGGCCATAGACAATGCCTCTTACGCTAACCCGCTCGAACTGGATGATGTGCTGGAGCTGGATGATGTGTTGCCGCCCGCGCCGCTCATCGTCGCCTCGCCTAGATTTGTGACGCCGGTGGTCACACCCATTGGCACGATCACCCAGGCCGTCAAACTGACTTCGGTCGAAGCCGTGACGACGACCAGCATTCCGCAAAGCGTCATTGACGACATCGCCGCGCGCGTCACCGCGCAAGTCTCGCTGCAACTCTCGGCGCAGTTTTCGCAATTCGCCACCCAGATGTTCGAGCATCTGACCACGCGGCTGGCCCAGGACATCGCACCGCGCCTCGCCAATGAAGTGCTGGCGTGTCTGAATCAGCCGTCTGTGCCAGCGCCCGTTGTGCCACGGACGGAAGTGACAGACGCGGTGCTGGATATTTAACGGTAATTCGCAGGGGGTTTTCGTTGGAAGAAACCGCCCCTGGCAGTCACGGCTTTAGTCGTTCGGCGTGGCGCCTGGACAAATATAGGACTTACGCAAAACGCGAGCGAGATTGCCACAGAGGCACAGAGACACAGAGCTTTTTTACAGTGTTGGTGGAGTTCTCTGTTTTCCTCTGTGCCTCTGTGGCAAATCTTTGCGTAAGTCCTGAAATAAATTCGTCACTACCAGGGGCGGCTTTCTTTCTGATCGGCCATTCTTCAGCGAAGGGGTGTCCGTCAAAGCTTTGCGCAGGGTTGCGCTACCCGCGCCCAGCGGTTTGTTGCTGCGCGTGCGCAAAAAGTTGACGCATACCTCAGCGAAGTCCTCGGTTGTCAGTTCACGCCCGATTAGCGATACTTACGCCCTTATTCGCATCGCTCGAAACCTCCCAGACGATTATGGAAATTCCGAAAACCTACGAACCCAAAGACTGCGAAGGCCGCTGGTATCCCGAATGGGAACAGAATCGCTACTTCACGCCCGAAACCAACCTCGACCCCAAAGCGCCCGTGTTTACGATGGTCATTCCGCCGCCCAACGTGACGGGTTATCTGCACATGGGCCATGCCCTCAATCACACGCTGCAAGACGTGCTGGCGCGTTGGCGGCGTATGTCGGGCGACCGTGTCTTGTGGCTGCCCGGCACCGACCACGCGGGCATCGCCACGCAAATGGTGGTCGAACGCCAGTTGGAAAAAGAAGGCACTTCGCGCCGCGCGCTGGGTCGCGAAAAATTCGTCGAACGCGTCTGGCAATGGAAGGCGCATTCGGGCGGCACCATTCAAAAGCAGATGCGCATCGTCGGCGATTCGGTGGATTGGATGCGCGAACGCTTCACGATGGATGACGGCCTATCGAACGCGGTCAAGGAAGTCTTTGTGCGCCTCTCTGACGAAGGGTTGATCTATCGCGGCGAATACATGGTCAACTGGTCGCCCGGTTTGCAGACAGCGATTTCCGATCTGGAAGTCGAGATGAAAGCGGTCAAAGGCCACCTCTGGCACATCGCCTATCCCATCGGCAACGCCGTGACCGAACGCGTCGAAGGTTTGGCTGAAGCTTACGCAACGGTAAATGAAGGCGAACAGAAATCCGGTTTGCTCTCGACACCCGCAGGCGATTTCATCGTCGTGGCGACGACGCGGCCCGAAACGATGCTGGGCGATACCGCGATTGCTTTCAATCCGCACGATGAGCGTTATCAAGCGGTCATTGGCAAACAGACGAGGCTGCCGCTGGTCGGACGCGAGATTCCGTTTATCCAAGACGAGATTGTCGAAAAGGAGTTCGGCACCGGCTTCGTCAAAGTCACGCCCGCGCACGATCCGAACGATTTTGCGATGGGCAAACGCCATAAACTCGAATTCATCCAGGTCATCGGCAAGGATGCCAAGATCACCGACGCCGCGCCCGCAAAGTATCGCGGCCTGACGCGCGAAGCCGCCCGCAAACAGGTCATCGCCGATCTGGAAGAACTCGGCCTGTTGCTCAAGACCGAAGACTATTCACACAACGTCGGTCATTGCCAACGCAGCGGCACCGTCGTCGAACCGCTGCTCTCGACGCAATGGTTCATGCGCATGAAGGAACTCGCCGAACCCGCCATCGCCGCCGTCCGCGAGGGCCGCACGCGCATCATCCCCGAAAGCGTCAGCAAAATTTATTTCAACTGGCTGGAGAACATTCAAGACTGGTGCATCTCGCGCCAACTTTGGTGGGGCCATCGCATTCCGGCTTGGTACACGCCCGACGGCCAGATCATCGTCGCGCGTGACGAGGCCGAAGCGCGCGAACGGTTGCAGGCGCGCGGTCTCGATCCCACCATCGCGTTAACGGAAGACGAAGACGTGCTGGACACCTGGTTCTCGTCGCAACTCTGGCCGTTCTCGACACTGGGCTGGCCGGAAAGTGATGAAGACCTGCGGCAGTATTACCCGACCTCGGTGCTGGTCACGGCCAACGATATCATCTTTTTCTGGGTGGCGCGGATGATGATGATGGGCCTGAAATTCATGGGCGAAGTGCCGTTCCGCACGGTTTACATCAACGCCCTCGTGCTCGATCCGCACGGCCAGAAGATGTCGAAGACCAAGGGCAACGTGGTTGATCCGCTCGACGTGTTCGACAAATACGGCACCGACGCCGCGCGCTTTGCGCTGACCGCTGCTTCGACCGCTGGACTGACGCTGACCTTGCAGGAATCGAAGCTCGAATCGGCGCGCAACTTCGCCAACAAGATTTGGAACGCCACGCGGTTCGTGCTGATGAATTGCGACGAAATCTTTGAGAGCGGCGAACCGGTCGAATGGGAAGCTGAACTCGCGCCGCCCGAATTGGCCGACCTCTGGATTTTGAGTCGCTTTAACCATGTTGCGCTCGACGTACACGACGCGCTGGCCGAATTTCGCTTCCACGAAGCGGCGGCGCTGCTTTATCACTTCTTCTGGGACAATTTCTGCGACTGGTACCTGGAACTGTCCAAACCGCTCGTCACGGCCAAAGAGCGCACGCCGCAAAGCACCGCAGCCAAACGCCGCATCATCTACATTCTCGAACGCAGCTTACGCCTGTTGCATCCACTCATGCCCTTCATCACCGAAGAGCTTTGGCAACGACTGCCGGGCATCAATAACCAGAAAGGCGAAACCATTTGCCTGGCCGACTTCCCGCAACACAACGCCGCGCAATTAGACGGGCGCGCCGAGCGTGAGATGGAACTGGTGATCGAACTCGTCACCAAACTGCGCAGCATCCGCGCTACGTTTCAAATTGTGCCTTCGGTACTGCTGAAAGCCCAAATCGCGCCTGCCGACGCTGCCGTTCAAGCGGTCATTGAAAAAATGACGCCCCACATCCAGCGCCTCGCACGCATCGAGGAATTGCAACTGGTCGAACAACTTGTCGCCGAAAAAGGCTGCGCACGCGCCGTCATTGCGGGTGCAGAAGTTTCGGTCCCGCTCGCCGGCTTGATTGATTTCGACAAAGAGAAAGCGCGCCTCGATAAAGAAGCAGGGAAGCTGGCGAACGAATTGGCTGGACTGGAAAAACGCTTGGGCAATGCTGATTTCATCAGCCGCGCTGCCGCTGATGTGGTTGAAACTTCGCGTGCCCGCGCCGCTGAGTTGCAAGAGCAGATCGCCAAGTTGCAGGCAATGATTGCTGCGTTGTAAGGCGGGTAAAACCTGATGATTACTTCCCTCGACCCTGAATTCATTTTCAGCGCCGTCAACGCCGCGCTGGCCGAAGACCTAGGCCGCGGCGACCTGACCACGCGCGCGACCGTGCGCCCCGGCATCATGGCGCGCGGCAATTTTCTGGCAAAACAGGACATGGTGTTGGCTGGACTGGAAGTCGCCGCCGCCGTCTTTACCAGCTTCAACCCGCACTTTCAGATCGAATCCACCGCCAGCGACAGCGAAGAGGTCAAGGCGGGCCGCGCCTTTGCCCGCGTGACGGGCGAGGCGCAAATGTTGCTGGCCGCCGAACGCACGGCGCTCAACTTTCTGCAACGGCTTTCCGGCATCGCCACCGTCACGCGCCAATACGTCAACGCCATCGCGGGTACGCAAGCCAAGATCGTAGACACGCGCAAGACGACGCCCGGGTTGCGCATGCTCGAAAAATACGCCGTGACCTGCGGCGGCGGCCACAATCACCGGCTCGGACTGGATGACGGCGTGCTCATCAAAGACAACCACATCGCGCTGGCCGGCAGCGTAACCGAGGCCGTCCGGCGCGCCCGTGAAGCCGCCGGGCACCTGCACAAGATCGAAGTCGAGGTCGCCACACAAGACCAATTGCGCGAGGCGTTGCAGGCCAAAGCCGACATCATCATGCTCGACAACATGACGCCCGCGCAGGTGCGCGAAGCCGTCGCCATCATTCAGCAGCATGAACCAACCGAGCGCCGCACGCTGACTGAAGCGTCGGGCGGCATCACGCTGGCGAATGTGCGCGCTTACGCCGAAGCGGGCGTGAATTTGATTTCGATTGGCGCGCTCACGCATTCCGCGCCCGCCGTGGACATCAGCTTCAAAATCAAAGTGGCATAACGAATTCGGAATTCGGAATTCGGAAGTTGAGTGATGGAAGAGAAACGAAAAGCTGAAGACCAGCCATTCCGGATTCCGCATTCCGAATTCCGAATTCTTACCTTCGCCACGCTCGGCTCAACCAACGACTATCTCAAACAACTGGTCGGCGCGCCTGAATTCACCTGCGTGATTGCCGATGAACAAACCGCCGGACGCGGTCGCCGCGCGCGCGCCTGGGTTTCGACGCCGGGCGAAGGTTTGTATCTATCTGTATTGTTGCGTCCGTCGGCGCCGGCAAACATTGCGTTGCTGAGTTTGCTGGCGGCGGTGGCAGTGGCCGAAACGCTGGCGCAATACAATGTCGCCGGGTTGGACATCAAATGGCCGAACGATGTCTTGATCGGCGAACGCAAGGTCTGCGGCATCTTGGTCGAAGGCGCGAGCAGTGGCGCACAGGCCTTGCGCGTCATCGCCGGCATCGGCGTCAATTTGAATCACCAACAGTTCCCGCCGGAAATCGGCGCGACGGCGACTTCGCTGGCGTTGCAACTCGGCCACGCGGTTGACGCCGCCGAGTTTCGTGAGCGCTTGCTGGCGCGGCTGGCGCATTGGTACACCCGCTGGCAACACGATGCGGGGCGTTCCGTCCTTGAACGCTGGCAGCAACTTTCAAGTTATGCGCAGGGCCAAACGGTCGCCGTTACGCTCGATGATGAACAGGTGTTTGGCACGACGGCGGGGCTGACCAAAGACGGCGCGTTGCGCTTGCAACTGGCGGATGGAACGACGCGCACGTTATTAGTGGGCGAAGTCGCCAAATTGCGCAAAAGCCGGCTTTGCACCAAAAGTCCCTAAAACATCCGACTTTTGGTTCAGGTACGATTTCTGAACCAAAAGTCGGATGTTGCTAAATCTCAGCTTGGATCAGCAATCAGCACCTCACCGCAGAATTGCGGGACGATGCCAAATTCAAACATAGACTGAATCAGCACACAGATATTATGGCAGAGAACCTTGCATAAGGCTTCGTTGATTTGTGCCGTGTCGTCTTTACTGCGCAGGCGGGTTGAGAACTTCGCCTTGATCATGTTGAACGTGGATTCAACGTTGCTGCGCCTGTGGTAGTATGCCAAAAACTCATCACGCTTGTACTGGTAGTAGTGGTACATCTTCTGAAACAACCCGCCCTTTTCGCCTGTGGCATTCGCCTTAAACGCGATATAAGGCGTTGCCCCTACCTTCGCTATGGCGTCGTGATTTTCCAAGCTGGAATAGCCTTTATCGGCTGACACTTCTTTTACGTCAAAGCTCTTGGCAGTCTTTTCAACCAAGCCCGGCAATTGCGGCGAATCGTTGGAATCTTTGCCCGTGATTTCAACCGATGTAACGATGTGCGTTTTGACGCCGCACATCAGATGCGCCTTCACCCACTGATTTTGCGTGCGCTCTTTGCCGTATTTCTCATCAAACCAGCGCACGTAGTTGCAGGTTGAAAAGCCCGATGAATCCACAGCAAAGTCAGTTTCCAGCGCCTTTAATGGCAAGCTGCTTTGCGCGATGAGGCTTTGCAGTAATGGCGTGAGGGCTTCGTTATCCAAATCCAAGTAGCGATTGACTGAGTTGAAATGCGCTGCTTTCGAGACGTAGCCTTTTGCTTGAGCTTCCGACAAGTCAGTAGCAAAGCGGCGTGCGGACATCCCGCAATAGACCTTGAAGGCAGCGGCAAAAAGCATGTCCCGATACGCCAAGCGAGGTCTGCCCATTTCTTGTTCAGGCTCAACCACTAAACCGCAAAGGTCGTGCATTAAGGATTGAAACAGGCGTTTCTCGTTCTGCTGGGCTTGGTTGTAAGCCGTCCAGTCTTGCCCGTAAGTGACTTTCTTTGTGACTGTCACGGTTTCGGTCGTGGTTGTCGTTTCGTTCCCCTGTGCATCTGTCGTAGTGGTTGTGCTGGTTTCACGCTCAACCACGATTTCAACGGCGTAAATGTGCTTGCATTTCGCCTCGCGTTTTTCAAAGTCTGGACAGGTGCAGCGCGGCGATTTTGGATCAGGATTGACAAAGTAGTAAGCGGCGTAACCGCTCTGTGAGGGCACTTTCCAAGTGTTGCCTTGTTGAGTGATTTTGCATTTGGCAGCGATGACTAACCCGCGCTCTTTTCGTTCGGATTGTTCTGACATACTGAGCCTTGCCTTTCATTTTGGATTGGCTCACAATCAGGTTGTTCAGGCCGATGCGAGCAATCGTGTTGGTTTTCAAAAAGCCTCTGGTGGTTAGCGCCGTCAGAGGCTTTACTACTTTAAGGCTCAGTCAGCCTTAAAGTATATTTATAATATAGATAATAAATATAAAGTCAACCATTTATAGGTTGTTTTCTATATTTATTATTGGTATGATAATCCTATGAGTGAAAAGCAGGTAAAACGAGGACGACCGCCAAAGAATGCTGGCGAGCTACGCAATGAAGACCTATTGGTAAAGCTACTATCTGACGAGAAAGAGGCATTTAGGGACGCTGCAAATCTAGCTGGCGTCTCCCTTTCCACCTGGGTACGCGAGAGACTACGACAAGTAGCAATTAAGGAGCTCCAGTCAGCCTCGCAACCAATAGCTTTTCTAAAGCATTTGGCGCGGAACCATGATGTGGAGAATATGTTATGAAAGTGCCCTACACTCAGCAATTCACACCTGAACAAACACCGTTGAAAAAATTACTGCCCATTCTTCGCCAGCATACCAAGAAGAATAATTCGGGTGATTTGCGGAAGGCTATTGCATCTGCGTTTTTTAGCGACAAGAACACCCCTCAGAAGCTTGCAGGCAATACCCTGATTGCCCTGCGCACCTACGGCATCATTGATCAAAACAACGCAGCAACGGATTTCGGAGAGCAGCTTCTTTCTTTTCAGAGCAACCCAGATGAGGTACATAAAACACTGGCTAAGCACATCCTGCTTAACCTGGATGGGGTTGTTATTGTTGAAACCCTGAAAGAGATGGAGCGGGCTGCCTTAAAGATTGAACTAAAATCACTGCCCAACGAGTTACGCCAACGCGGATTTGAGGTGAGCAGCAATTCTAGTGATCTGTCAGGCTTACTGGGCTGGCTTCGACAAGCAAAGGTGCTAGATGGATACCGTGTGAATCCCGGTGAATATCAATCGCTCATCGGAACTTCAGCCGCTACGCTTGAAGCAACAAAAAATCTGAATGCTAATCAATTCCTTTTCCTGAGAGCCATGCTCGCCCTAAATGTTCAGAACTGGACACCTTATAACACGATACTAAAACACGCTGAGGAATTATACGCCGGTCAAACCCGCTATAGCTGGAAGGATGCAATCAAAACGGTACTGGTGCCACTTCAAGAAGCCGGTTTGATTGAAATTCGCAAGAAAGTAAAACAGGACACGAAAACGCCAGAAGGGCGCGGCGGTAAAGCAACGGACGTTAAGCCAACGGGGAAATTTGAAACAGAATTCGCCGAGCCAATTCTTGATATTTTGTATCGCTCCGCTGGATTCACAGCCATCCGTGAAATTCGCAGCAAGTCGCTTGACGACATTGTGGCCGACATCAAACAAGGGATAGACCAGCATAAGAGTGGTAAGGCGCTTGAGTATTTGGCAATTCGATTGTGCCAGATGCTTGATTTGAATTTCATGGGTTTGCGGGAAACCGATTCTGACGTAGCTGGCGGCGGCGAAGTAGATGCCATGATGCATTCAACGCGATTGATCTATTCACGCTGGCAAGTGCAGTGCAAGGTTGGCAATATAACCACTGAAGTTGTCGCTAAAGAGAAAGGCATGCAGGAAGTCACGTTGGCTAACGTGATCTTGATAGTAAGCACCGGTTCAGTTACCAGCGGGGCATTAACTTATCGGCGGAAGATCGTCAGCAAAAGCAATCTGAATATAATCTACATTGACGGAACTGCCTTAAATAGAATCCTGAAAGACAACTCTGCACTAATTGAGATACTGCGACAACAGGCGCAAGAGGCGTTAAATCTCAAGCCCATGCCGCTGGAGCTTAAAGGAGCGCCGCCTTCACAGGAAAGCAAGCCTGATAGGTCTAGCGGTTCAGGTAGTGGCGAAAATGAGGCCACTATATTATCCAATCAGCAAGTTCTGTTTGAGCCTGCTTACTCAACAGAAAAAGGCAGAATGTACTGCGGAGACGCGCTTGAGGTTTTACCGGCGTTAATAGCGCAGGGATTTCGAGCAAAATTGATAATGACATCGCCGCCTTTCGCATTAGTAAAGAAAAAGGAATACAGCAACGAGGATTCCGATTCTTACGTGCAATGGTTTGAGCAGTTCATTCCGCACTTTAAGCAAATCTTAGAGCCGGGTGGCAGTCTCGTTGTTGATATAGGTGGCTCCTGGATTAAAGGTTTGCCAGCAAAATCAATTTATCAATTTAAGTTACTTGTGAAGCTTTGCGAGAGCGGATTCTATCTAGCTCAAGATTTCTACCACTATAACCCCGCCCGGTTGCCAAGCCCTGCTGAATGGGTAACTGTTCGCCGAATGCGTGTCAAGGATGCAATGAATAGCGTATGGTGGCTAACACTTGACCCGTTTGTAGATGCCGATAATCGCCGTGTGCTTGTGCCTTACAGTGAGAGCATGAAGACGCTGCTGGAAAAAGGCTACAAACCTGGGTTGCGTCCATCAGGCCACGATATAAGTGACAAATTTCAGCGTGATAATGGTGGGGCAATTCCCCCGAACCTGTTCCAATTTTCTAACACGGAAAGCAATAGTCACTACCTACGGCGCTGTAAAGAAGAAAGTATAAAGCCACACCCTGCTCGATTCCCTCACGCATTACCTGAGTTTTTCATCAAGTTCCTGACTTCTCCTGACGATCTGGTTCTCGACATATTCGCAGGATCAAATGTTACAGGTGCCACTGCTGAGAGTCTGAAACGGCAGTGGATTGGAATTGAACTTGATCCCAACTACGTTGCGGCCTCGAAATTCCGGTTTGAATCTACTACGTTGCCGCTCTCAAAAGAAAAAGCCCAGAAGGAACAAGAAAAGAAGAAAGTTCCGAAAACCAAACTCTTACAACCTAGATCACCGCTGCTTTTCGATTAACGCTCAAGTTACTTTTGGTTCAGCGCGCCAACTTTTGGTTCAACTCAGACTTTTGGTGCAAAGCCGCAAAGGCCCATGAATACAGGGCGATAAAGCGTTTGCTTAAGCGCGAAAAAATAATTCCGGGCGCCGGCTTCAATCGCTTACCGCAAGTTGAACACTCCTCATTGCGCACGCTAAGATGCCTTGTGTTGGCATCTCCACAGTGGCTCCAAAAGCCAAGCTGACGTTGAAACACAAACCCCGAAAAAGACCGCCAAAAGACGTTGGACGGTTGGCCGGGCGCACACATCAGCCGCTGAGATTGGCGAAATAACTTTTTGATTGAACGGCTTTACTTAACCCGGGCGCGGCCCGCGCGGTTGCGGGGCCTCGCATACTTGCGGCATGAACTACTTTAATTACTTTACCGAAGTCGAAAACGAATTCGTCAAACGGCGCGGCAGCCACATGTTGGTCTCACCGCTCGATTGGGCGCTGATCGAAAGCTGGAAACAGCGCGGCGTCCCGCTGCACATCGTCTTGCGCGGTATCAACACCTCGTTTGATGGCTATGACAAACGCGCCCAGCGTGGGCGCAAGGTCAATTCGCTGCTCTTTTGCCAGCAGGAAATCGAAGCGCAGTACCTGGACTATTGCGAAACGCGCGTCGGCAGCAATACAACCGTCACAAGTGAAAACGGCGCAACCAACGGCCATCACGGCAATGGCAACGGCAAAAAGTCCGCCGCTGACTCGCCCTTTGCCAAAGCGCGCCTGGTTGAATTCCTGAGCGAGCATTACGAACTGCTGGAAAATTTGCGCGCCCGCAACGCCCACGACTGGCCGTTGGCCGAAACCTTCGCGCGCACGGCGGCCCGTTTGCAACAACTGCTCGACGACGTAAAAATGGCCGCGCACCCGGACACAGAAGGGCTGGAACGCGATCTGACCAGTGTGGAAGAATTGATTCTCACCGGACTCAAACAGAGCATCAGCGCCGACGCGCTGGCCGAAATCGAAGCCGATGCCAAACGCCAACTGCGCACGTACCGCGAAAAGATGGGGAAGGAGATTTATGAGCAAACGCGCGCCAATTACGGCGCGCGCCGCTTGCGCGAGCTTTATCAGGTGCCGCGCCTAAGTCTGTTTTATCTTTGATAGGGCCTCCGCAAAAGAGCATGGAGTTCAGGCTTCAGCCTGTCTTGGAAATAACGCACACAGGCTGAAGCCTGAACTCCATGCTCTTTTGCGGAGGCCCTCTTTTCCCACAAGCCCGGTTTGATTTTGCCGTGGCCGGCAAGTCCGTAATCGCCTATGGCAACTTCCACTGACGAATCAATCGCAGCAGGCGTGCTCAGCGGCACGACGCACGAAGTCACCATCGAGAAACTGGTGTATGGCGGCGATGGCCTCGCGCGCATCGGCCACCAAGCGGTCTTTGTGCCCTTTGCCGCGCCCGGCGACCGCGCGCGCATCCGCATCGTCGAAACGGGCCGCAACTTCGCCCGCGCCGTTATCGAAGAGTTGCTCACACCCGCGCCCACGCGCCGCCCGCCGCCTTGTCCGCACTTCGGCGTCTGCGGCGGTTGCCAGTTGCAACATCTGGAATACGCCACACAACTCGAAGCCAAAGCCGAGTTCGTCCGCGAATCGCTGCGCCGCCTGGGCGGTATCGAATGGACGGGCGAGATTGCCACGCGCGCGGCAGCGGAATTCGGCTACCGCGCGCGCGCCGAAATCAAACTTCAACGTGACGCCGACGATCAACTGCGCATCGGTTATTTCCGCGCGGGCACGCACGACGTTTGCCCGGTCAGCGATTGTTCCATCCTCTTGCCCGCCGCCAATCGTGAATTGCACCGCTTGCACGCCGAACCCACGCTCATCCCGCACGGCGCGACGCGCGTTTATCTGACCGCCGGCGATGACGGCGTCATCGTCACCCCCGCCACCGGCGCGGGTGACAAAGCGCACGAAGTGGACGCCCTCGGCACCGCGCATCAACACATCGTCGGCTTTGATTACAGCTTCGGCGTGCGCTCCTTCTTTCAAAGCAACCGGCTGCTGGTCGAAGAACTCGTGCGCACCGTCGTCAACGCGCGCGGCGGCGCACTCGCCGTTGACCTTTACGCGGGTGTGGGACTTTTCAGCCTGCCGCTGGCCCAACGCTTCACCCAGGTCATCGCTGTCGAAGGCAATCGCCTCGCCGCCAATCACGGCGCCGAAAACGCGCGCGGCAACGGTTTGGCGAACGTGCGTTACGACGTGGTCTCGGTCGAAGCCTGGTTGAAATACAAAGCCGCCGAACAGCCTTGCCCCGACCTCGTCCTGCTTGATCCGCCCCGCGCCGGAGCCGGAGCCGTCGTCATCGAACGCCTGGCCGCCCTGGCCCCGCCGCAACTGGTTTACGTTTCCTGCGACCCAGCCACGCTGGCGCGCGATGTGAAGCTGCTGGCGGCCTATGGTTACCAGTTAAACGCGGTGACGGTGCTGGATATGTTCCCGCAGACGTTTCATGTGGAGACGGTGGCGGAGTTGGTGTTGGCCGAAGGATAGGCGCGCCACATGACAGCAGCGTTGAGCCTGGCGCGCGGAAAAGAAATTCTCTGCTTGTTCTTTCGCGCGGTGGTCAATTCCTTGACAAGCGTTCGGCCCTGCACAATGATGCGCCCGGTAAAGGACGGACGCCTTCTTTACTTCAACAGCGCATTTGCGTTACCGACAGATACCCTGAAGATACCCGCTGACGTTCTCGTTACCCCAATTTCACATTATCAAGTTCGATGATTTACTGGCGCGGTTGAGGTCCGCGAGGCCGGGCGTGTACGTCAAGCGCCTGCTGCCGCTTTAGCCGCCGCCAATTCCCCAGGGAGGCAAAGCGCCGGGACGCGCCGCGTTTCCGCGCTGTCAGTGCTATGAACACGCTATCGAATCCGGGAGGCTCTTATCAGGTCTTTCCCTACACGCCCGCCGCCGCCACCAGCCCCGTGTTGTTTCTTTTGCCGCCGTCCTTTGGCACCGTCTCTCAGTTGCAAATCCCTTTGCTCTGGACAGGCGCGGGCGACATTACGAAAAACTACGCCAATGCGAATTTCAGCTTCAGTCTGGTGCAACAGCCGCAAACCGGCGCGCCCACGCCAGCCAATGTTTATGCCAACATCCGCATTTCGCTGGGGGCGAGTCCCTTTATTGCGGATAAGGACGGACGGCAGGCGCTCATGACCAGCTTCGCGGACTTCCTGGCAAACCTCGAAACTCAGTTCGAAATCGAAAGCAAACTGAATCCGACTCCGTTGCTGGTGCCGGGCGCGACCTTCCGCATTGGCCAGCAAATCGCCGACAACCTGCCCGCGCCGCTGACCGATACGCTCTTTTACCGCTACGCGCTTTCGTCTGGCTTGCCGCCGCTCAATGGGAATGCTTACGTGGATTTGCGGCCCGGTATGCGTATGCGCGTCGAGACCGAGATGAAGCAGTTCACGGCGCCCGGCGCGCCGTCCAATTTTTACGTGGGCAGCGGACGGTTCTTGTATTACATCAGCTCCATCCCGAACGGCAGCGGGCCGCGCCAAGTGGTGTTCGATCCCTTCCTGGGCGCGCTGCGCGCGCCGGTGATTCAGGGCGCGGGCACAACGCCATTGGTGGCCGGCGGGTTGTTCGATCTGCAACCGGTGTCGGGTCTGCAAACCTATTGGCGATTGTTTTACCCAGCCAGCATTCCGCCGCCCAGCGCGACCGGCGACACCAAAATCGGCGACAACGTGGCTTTGCTTGGAGCGGCCACGCTGGCGGCGCTCAATCAGGCGACCAGCGAATATCCGAACCCCGGCGCCGAGAGCCTGACCGCAGTCTTTTTGGGCCGCGCCGTGATCGTGCCCGAAATCCCGATCTGGCTGACGGTCAATGGCGAAGCGGCGCTCGAATACGTTTCGCTGGGCACCACGATCACGCAAATCATCGAACGCTTCACCGCGGTGCCGCTCGACGTCAATCAGCAACTCGTGACGGTAAAGCGCCCGCTGGCCTTCAATGACCTGGCGAATTGGTGTACCCGGATAGTGAGCCAGCCGCTGACGCCCGCGCGCGGCTTGCCGTCGCTCTCCGCCGCCTTGTTCGATGTGCCGCTGATTGCCGGCGACAACATTACGCTGAGTCTTTTGGGCTAACTCGGCGCACGCGCCCTGGCCACGGTAACGCCTCCGCTAGGGTGGTGGCTCAAAGAGGAGATGTCGTGCCGCCGATGAACGCTGAAAAACGCTGCTCAACCCAGTGACCCAAGCGGCTTGATCGGCGTGCCCCGCGTTGATCTGCGGCTCAGTTCTCTCCCCATTGACCCACTACCGAAAGGCAGACCAGAAAAAGGCAGACCAGAAAAAGCAGAAAGGACGACCCATGCAATTTCAGCAAAATGCGGAGGTACCGCTTCTTTACGTTGCCGCTGACAATGGCGCGGCCCCGGCGGGCACGTTGCTTTATCTGTTGCCGCCGGGCAGCGCGAGTACGCCCGCGGCCATTGCCCTGGCGGATTCGTGGAAGCTGTTCAGCGGCGTTTATCTGTTCCTCGCACAACCGCTGGCCGCCGGGCAGGCACAGACGTTCGTCAACGCGGCTCAGAAATTTTTGGCCGACCCGCGTATGCAACAAACGCGCTTCGTCTGGTTCAATCCGCCTTACGAGGGGCAGTTGCTGACCGGCCAGAACATCGCCCTCAACGCGCCGCAAGGCAACAGCACAACAGCGGCGGCGGCCAGCTTTGTCTTTCAAAACCTGACGTTCACGCTGCAAGCCGGAGCCGCCGCTACCCTTGACGAAGCCAACGCCGCGTTCAGCTTCACCGCCGCCACGGCGCAGGATTTTTTCCTGCAAACGGCCACGACGACGCTTTACAACCTGGGGCCGCAACTCAGCGTGCCGCTCATGGGCGCGCTGGCGGGTTGTTTGCAATTCACGCTGCCGCTGCAATTCGACCCGGCGCATAGCGTAGACAACCTGGCGGATTTGGATATTGGGCTGCGTTACTTTTACGCCGAGGCGTTTGACGCAAGCGGCGGGATGGCCGGCGACGCTGATTTCTTTTTGGGGACAATGCGCTACCCGGTGTTCAGCCAGGGGCTAACGCTCTATGCCAATCTCGATCCGTTGGCGGCGTTGAATCCGGCCCGCAGCTTTTTTGCCTTCAACGGCGCCGATGCCGGACAAGCGGCGGCGGGCGCGGCTCCGGCGGTCACGACGTATTACAGCGGCACGCTGGGCGATGCCTTGAGCCTCTTGCCACTGCCGGCGAGCGCGGCCAGCACCGCGTTTGCCGCGCTGGTTTTCGCCGTCAACCAGGGGGCCAGCGCGCAATCCGCGAGCGACCCGTATTACCTGGTGCCGCGCGGCGATTTCGTGTGGCAGTCCCAGCGGCGCGGCGCGGTCGAACTCATGTGCGGTCTTTCCGGCGTGGAATATGTGGGCCTGACTTTGAACCAGGCTGCGAACGAAGCTGCGAATGAAGCTGTGAATGAAGCTGCGCTGCAAACCCTCGTTTCGTTTTTTCCCGGCCACGAGGCCTTTGCGTTCGGCTTTCAACCGGGGCAGAAGCCGGGCGTCAACAGCCTGAAACCGACCGACGCGCCGACGACCGCCTTCGCCACGGTCACAGCGGCGGCAGATGCGCTTGATTACTTTGCGCAACCCGATCAGTCGGTACTCTACAACTACGACACGTCAGGCACGTTGCCGCTCACGCCGCCGGGTGCGCAGGTCGTCACGGCGCTGGCCGCCGTGCCCGTGCAAGCGGCAACGCTGACATGGCCGCCGGCTAGCGCGCCGGTTTTCCCCCTCTTGCCTTACGCGGGTTTGTCAGGGCAAGACCTGGCGGCTTATCAGCAACTCGAATCGCAGATCGTCAATCCGGCGCGGCGGCAGGCGCTGACAGCGGCTCCGCCCCAGGCGCGCCCGCGTTTGACGGACGCGCCGGCCAGCCCTTTCAACACGACGCCGCAGGGCTTGCTGGCCGATTATGCGAGCGGCGAGATTGTTTTGGCGCAAATGACCTTGCCGCAATCCGGCGCACAAACGCCCGCCCAGTTGCGCCTGGAAAATGTCGCCAACGAATTGCTGGGCGCGTTTCAAAGCAGCAAAATGTTTCTGGTCGTCTCTGATCCCGGCAAGCTGACCGGCGTGCTGCCAGCGCAATACGACCAGCTCATCCTCGGCCTCGACCCCAAAGAAGCCTGGCAATTCGATCTCGATCCGGCGCAATGGCAAGCCAACGGCACCATCGGCATTATCAAGTTTTACGACCTCAGCATCGCCGCTCTGCTGGGCCAAACCAGCGCCTGGGCGAGCGGCGATTTTTTCAACAACGGTTCGGCGGCCAATGCCGCGTCCGTGATTCAAACGATCATCGCCGAGGCCGACGCGGGCGACAGCGATTTCGCCGCCTTTTTCAACGCGGTCAACAATCCGCATTGGAACGGCATTCTCTGGCTCAACGTGCGCGCGCCGCTCGCTGAATTGCCGCCCGAACTCGCGGGTCTCGCCGTGGGCATTGACCAGAGCCGCTTCCGCGCGCACCACGTCGGCATCAACGCCGCGAAGATCAACGCGCCCGCCACGCCCGGCCCGATTACCATCGCGCCGTCTTCGATCTTCGGCCTGATTCATTACCAGGCCCCCGCGCCGTTGCAGCCTGGCTTGGGCGACTATCAATTCGAGGTCGCGCAGTTGAAGGTGCTTTTTCTGAACTCCGCCGTGGCGGGTTTTTCCAGCGTGATTGATCTGCAAATCAATACGCTCTTTGGCGAAGCGGCCACACTGGAGGGCACGCCGGACAATATCGTCAAGCTTTACGGCGTATATCAAAAACACGTCGTCAACGGCCAGACGCAGGAGTCTTACCTGTTCCAAACGCAATCGGGGCAGGCGGCGACCTTCAACATGCAAAGCAATGTGTTGAACGCCGTGCAACTGACCAAAGGCCAATTCGTCACCGTCACCAGCCAGAACCAGGGCAAAGACACGGCGGCGCAAACCGTCTCGCAATTCGTCTTCTGGGGCTTGCTCGATTTCCGGGCGCTCAGCGGGTTCGATCTGTTTTCGTTCGGGCGCGCGGACAAGGCGGACGCCCCCGCCGGACTGAATTTCAGCAAGCTGGTGATCGAGATGGATTTCGATCCGGCGGCCACGCCGCCCACGCCGCAATTCACCTTCGATGCCTCGCAACTGGCCTTTGACCTGGCGGCGAGCACGGCGCGGGCGAACAGTTTTTATCAGCATTTTCCGCTGACGGTCGGCGGTTTCACGCAGGCGCGCGAGGGCGCGACGCCGGACGGGCAGGGTTTTATGAGCGTGCAAACGCCGCTCAATCAGAGCACCTTGAGCTATCCCTGGTACTCGCTCAATTTCAACTTGAATCTCGGTTCGCCTGGCGCGCTGGCGGCCCAGGCGGGCTTCATTGCCAGTTTGACGGCGGCCTGGAGTCCGGTGGCGGCCAGCGGCGGCGCTTACCAGGTCTTCACCGGTTTGAAGCTGCCGGGTTCGAGCGGCGCGAAACGCGAGATTTCCATCGAGGGGCTGTTCAACATCACCTTCAAAACGCTGGCGCTCATTGCCAAGCCAGAGAGCGACACGTTCATCCTAGTGCTCTATAACATTGGCTTCAAGTTTCTCAGCTTCGCCTTTCCACCGGCGGGCCAGGTCAATTTCGTGCTCTTCGGCGACCCCCAACAAACGGCGGGCGGCAATGCCAGTTTGGGTTGGTATGCGGCCTATGCGAAACCGGACGCCCAGCAGCCACCCGCGCCCAAGACCGTCGCCGGGGTCAGCGACAAACGGCGGCTGGCGAACAATTCATACTCACAGGAATAAGAGGAGACAGGTTTATGCGCATCCTGGTCTGGAACATTCAGTTTTTCACGCTCAAACGCATTCAAAACGCCACCGGCGATTCGTTCTTTTTTCAGGTGCTCAACCAAGCTATTGCCCAGGCGAACCGCGATCACATTGTGTCAACCGTCACGCTGGCCGATCCGGACGTGGTGGTTATCGTCGAGCCGCGTTGCGAGCAACCCGCCAATGTTGCCGAAGTCGGTGAATTGGCCAGCGGGAGCGGGCCGGACGGGCTGATTTATCTTTACCAACTGTTGCACGCCATCAACCCCAACTGGTATCTGGTGCCGCCGCTGAAGACGGTTAGCAAAGACATTCTTTCCCAGGCTACCTACACCGAGGCAGTCGGCTTTTTTTACCGGGGTGACCGGTTCGATTTCACCGGTCCCTGGGTGTGGCCCGCGAACCATGTCGCCACCGGGCCTTCGGTGGTGCCGGGCGTCAATGTCGTGGCGGCGAATTATCCGGTGCTCTGGGCCAATCTGCTGCCGGCGAATACGCAATTCGCCTCGCAAGCGCGGTTTTACGACGCCAATCAGCAAGAGGTGCTCTTCACCACGGCGAATGACCGGCGGCCCGTCTTGACGACCTTTTGCCAGCACGGCGTCCTCAATCCGATTACCTATAAGGTGTTTGCCTGTCATACGACGCCGACCAAATACCCGAAAGCGGCGAGTTGCAGGGCCTTGGGGTTGGCCGAAGCGCTCCCCGGCGACCGTGAGGTCAGCGCCGTCGTGGGCGATTTCAACGTAGACATTCGCGACGGTAAGAATGCGGCCTTCATTAACGAAGCGGACTTGCTGTACGACTTCGATGGCGTGTTCAGGTCTACGGACGGGCCGACCACCACCAAGATGGTCAGTCAGGCAGAGCCAAGCGGTTATTTGAAAAGCGCGTCTTACGACAACATATTCGTGCGCTACGGCACGAATACCGTGGTACCGGCGCATAACAAAGCCGTCGTCAATCGCGTGGCAGGTTCGCTGCGGTTCCCCGCGGATATGGCGAACGCGCTCGCCAATTATCCGCTGCACTCCGGGGCGTTGCTGCTTCAGCGGTTTCGCACTTATTACAACTACGGCCACATCGGGAATTTCCCCGGCACCAGTGACCATCTCGCCATCGTCGCCGACATCTGATTCATCTGATTCATTGCGCAGGTAATCCCCATGACGATTCAAGAATTCGCCGCACTGCTCATCAATCAGGCCAGCAACCCGCCGGCCAACCCTTCCAACCTGATCCAATTGAGCGATGCCACGCTGCAACGCACCGGGGTCAGTGCGTTGCTCAAACAAGACCTGGGGCGCGCGGACGGCATCCTTTGGCTGACCGTGGATCACACGCAAATCCCGGCCAATCCGCCGGCCACCGGGTTCACGCTCAACGCGCTGGTGCCGGTTGCGACCGGTCAGGACTTTTTGCAACTCGCCGGACGCAACGTGTCGCTGAGCGTTTTCCCAGTCGGCGCGGCGGGCAATGCGCAGGTCGGGTTTGCGCTGGACATCAACCTCACGCAAGCCGGCCAGGCGACCGTCGCCTGGGATTTCAGCGACAGCTTTAAGGATTTGCAGGGGACGCCGTTTGACGAGGTGCCTTATCAAACGCCGCATCTGGTTTTCGCCACCGACGCGCACGAGACTGTGGCGCGGGGCCTGGCCTTTTATGCGGGCTTGGAACTCAGCGGCTTCTTCCAAAATGTGGCGACGCTGCTTGCTCACAGCGAGGCGCGCCTCACCGCTGACAGCCCGGCCCGCGCGTTGCTGGCGGAAGACAGCCAGGCGCTCACCTTGAGCGGCACCATCACGCCAGCCGCGTCAGGCACGGCGCTGGCGCTCACCTGCGATCTAGGCGTGCCCACGCTGGCGATTGGGACGGTGCTGAAACTCAAAGATCTGGGCGTAGGGGTCAGCCTGGAATACGCCCCGGCTGGCGCAATCGCTGCCTTGGTTACCGCTGATGCGCAGCCGCTGGTTCAAATTTATCTCGGCGCGACGGTTGAGCTTGGCAATAGCAGCGGCGCTTCCATGCCGCTGGATGTGCGCGTCTTGATGCCGCTCAACGGTAACCCGGATCATCTGACGTTGATGGTCTTGCCGGGCGCACCCTTCACCACCAGCCTGGGCAATCTGGGCAGCCTGATTGCCGGGCAGAGCTGGAATGAATTGTTCAGCGGTGACGCCAAAAGCATTCTGAAATACCTGGATACCTTTGGCCTCAAAAGCGCCGCCGTTGATTATTCGCTGCGCAGTTTTTCGGTACTCTCGGTCGCGGTCAATGTGGGCACGCTCTCGGCCTGGCCGCTCTGGGGCGACAACAGCGTGACCCTCGATTTGCAATGGCGCATCCTGTTCCTGCCCGGCGGCACGCGGCAAAACGTGCTGGTCAGCGCGCGTTTCCAATTCTCGCAACTGACCTTCACCATCACGGTCAACATCCCCAGCCTGGTGATTACCGGCGTCGAAGAGGGCATGAGCAGCTTCAACCTGACCGACCTCAACCAAAAGGTTTTCGACGGCAAGCTGACCATCCCGCAAAACCTGTTGGATATTGAAGTCGCGTTCGGCAATTTCAACATCTCGATTGATATTCCGAACAAGGCATACAGCATCGGCGCTTATGCCAGCGCCAGCTTCAGCCTGTTTGGCACGCAGATACTCGGCTTCAAGAACTGCGCCATCATGGTCAACATCGGCGCGGGCACAGACCCCAAGACTTACACGGCTACGCTGGACGGCATTGTGAGCCTTGGCCCGCTTGAAATGCAGGTGGATGCCGTGCTCAGCAATCAGCAGGATTGCGTGCTGACGATGCATCTGGTCAACGAGACGGTCGGCTCAATGCTCAACCACCTGGTTCATCTGGTTGATCCGACCTTCGACATCAAGTTTCCCTCGCCCTGGGATAAGTTGCTCGAAATCAGCCTCGATGCGCTGGTGCTGCAACTGAACCTGACCAAAGGCACGCTCAACCTGACCTACGACACTTCGCTCGATCTCGGCTTCATTGACATCACAGGCATCGCGCTGACCTACACCAAAGGCACGTCCGCCGCCAGTTCGGTGCAGATCGAATTGGAAGGCAAGTTCCTGGGCCAGTCGTTCGGCGGCGCTTCCGGCAATCCGGGGCTGGGCTGGGACGCGATCAATCAAAGCCCGCCCAGCGTGCCGGGCAAGGGCGATCAAATCTTCGATCTGCAATACGCCGGGCTGGGCCAGTACATCGCGTTCAAGGGCGACCAGCCCGCGACCATCGCCGCCGTGATGAAAGCGCTGCACGATTCGGTCACGCCCGCGCAGGCCGGGCAATTGCCCGACTTCGGCGCCGACGGCAGTTTGGTTTTCAGCCAGGACAGCAACTGGCTGATTGGCGCGCAATTCAGCGTGCTGGGCACGCTCTCGATCAGCGCCATCTTCAACGACCCGAATTTGTACGGCATCCTCATTCAACTGTCGGGCGAGAAGGCCAGGATTTTTGCCGGGCTGAGTTTCGAGATTCTCTATCGCAAGATCAGCGACAACCTGGGCGTCTATCACATCGAACTCAAGCTGCCCGACGCGATGCGCAACCTGCAATTCGGCGAAGTCTCGGTCACGCTGCCCATCATCGTGCTCGACGTTTACACCAACGGCAATTTCCGCGTGGACTTCGGCTTTCCGAAAGGGCTGGACTTCTCGAATTCGTTCGCGCTGCAAGTTTTCCCGTTCGTCGGTTACGGCGGGTTTTACTTTGCGCTGCTCGACGGCGCGACTTCGACGCGCGTGCCGAAGATCAGCAACGGCACGTTCTCGCCGGTGATCGAATTCGGCGTGGCGCTTTCCATCGGCGTCGGCAAAACGATTGACGAGGGCATTCTGTCAGGCGGCATCACGGTCACGGTGATCGGCATCCTGCAAGGCGTGCTGGGCTGGTTCAACCCGACGCAGCCCGCGCCGAAGGAGATGTATTACTGGTTCCAGGGCAGCATCTCGATTGTCGGCAAACTCTACGCGACGATCAATTTCGCCATCATCAGCGCCAGTTTGGATGTCACCGCTTACGCCACCGTGACGCTGACCATCGAGGCGCACCAGCCGATTTATATCGAACTGAGCGCGGGCGTTTCGGTGCGGCTGAGCGTCAAGATTTTATTCTTCACGATTCATCTCAGCTTCAGCGCGAACGTGCACGCCTCGTTCACCATCGGCCACGCGACGCCGACGCCCTGGGTGCTGGCTGATGGCAGTGGCGCTTCCTCAAGCAAGGGCGCGCTGCGGCAATTGCGCGGACAGCAAACGCTGCATTCGACGGTGCTGCGGCACGCGGGCTATGCGCGTGCTTTGCGCAGCGCGCGTGTGGCGGCCTTGCTGGCGAATTCAACCAGCAACCTGGATTGGCCAGCAGTGCTGGTGTTTTCGCAAGTGCAGACGCTGACGCTGCGCGCGTTGCCCTCGTTCACCAAATCCGAAAGCGACGCGCAGGGTGTGGATGCCGTGCTGCTCTTCACGGCGGAAAACTCGGTTGACCCGGCGGCGCAAACGCTCAGCGAACACCGCGCGCTCTTTGGCGCGGCCCCGCACACGGCGGCCTTCAATCAACTGCTGGAAGCCATGCTGCTCTGGGCCATTCACGCGCAAACCGGCGGCCTCAGCGCAGTCTCGGCGGACGATCTGGAAAGCTTGCAGCAGCAATTGAAACAGCCGGAGACAGTGGCAGCCGCGTTCGATTACACCACGCTGACCAACTTCCTGGCGGCCAATTTCGTCTTCAACGTGGCGACGGCTTCGCAATGGACGATTGAGACGGCGGCGCGCGCCAGCATGGTGGTGACGATCACGACGCCCGCGCCGCACGGGTTGACGGCGGGCGACGCCATCGTGATCGCGGGCGTGACCGATGCTTCCTTCAACGGCCAATTCACCGTCGCCACTGCCGGTGCCACGACCTTCACTTATGCGCAAGACGCGGCGGACGCGCAAAGCAGCGGCGGCACGGTGGATGAGACGACCGGCGTGGCTTTCTTCCCGATGATTCCGGCCATCAAGCTGAGCGATACGGCGGGCACGTCCGTTGATTTCGGCAGCTTCAACAGCGTGGACGAGAGCTATCAGGCGAAGGCCGCCGCTTACTTCCAACTGCTGCAAACGCAATTCCAGGAGCGCAACAACAGCCAGAGCAGAAACGCGGCGTTGACGGATCCGCCGCCCATCTCGTATGCGACGGTGATCTTTACGCACTACTTCAACATGCTTATGTCGGCGGGCATCAAAGCGGCGCTCGACCTGTTGCAAAGCTACCGTTACGAGACGCCGACGGCGCAAAGCATTGGCGACATCGCGGCCATTTTGGATGCAACGCTGACCGCCGAACCGCTGCGCCTCGTCGCGCCGAATCAGGACAATCCAGTGCTGGCGCAAGGCGCGCTGTTCACGCTGCCCAACGTCGTGCGCCAGGTGCGCAGCGGCGATACCGTTGCCAACATCGCCGCGCAGTTCGCGCAACAAGGCGCACGCAACGCCAATGGTCAGCCCTACACCGTCACCGACCTGTTCGACGCCAACGCCGCCGCCACCGGCATCTACAACACCGGACTGGCGGTGACGTTCAATGATCTGGTTTACACGACACAAACCAATGACACGCTCAACCTGATTGCCGTGCGGTTGCTGTTGCGCGTGGCTGGCCAGTCAGTCATCAATTCGCTCAACGGGCTTGGCCCGGCGGTGCAGGCGCTGTCGCAAGCCAACCCTGGCATCACCGGCCCGAACCAGCCGCTGGCCGTGTTGATCGCGCCGCAAACTGGCGCGGTGCGCGCGGGCGGCACGGCGACGATTACGACGCTCACGCCGCACGGTTTGACACAGGGCGCGCCGGTCAACCTCGCGGGCGTCAGCGATGCGAGCTTCAATGGCAGCTTCAACGTGGCGGACGTGCTCACGCCGTTGAGCTTCACCTATCAGCAAACAGGCCTGCCCGATGCCAGCAGCGGCAACGGCGTCGCGGCTTATCCGCAAGCCATCAACGTGCCGCAGGGCAACGTGTACAGCGTCGCGCCGGGCGACACCTTGACGCTGATCGCGGCTTATCCGCTGGCCTTCGCGCAAGGGCTGCTCAACGTGACGGGCTTCCTGGCGCAATTGCAAGCGCTCAATCCGAAGCTGCCCACCGACCCCACGCAAACATTGCCGCCGAACACTGACGTTGAATTGCCGCCGGTGCTGCGCGCGTTGGCGGCGGGCGATTCGATCAACACACTGGCGACGACGCTGCTGACGACGCCCGCCCTCATTCAAACCAAGCTGGCCGCCGTGCCTGCGAATACGCCATTGCTCGCGCCGCAGGCCGTCTTGCACGTGCCGTTGCAATACGCGGCCAGCGCCAAGACAGAGAATCAGGCAGGCGATACTTTCAGCGGCATCGCGGCCAAATTCGATCTGAGCTTGCGGGAAGTCGCCACCCAGGCCGTCAACGTCGCGGGCCTCTTTGCGGCACAGCAGACGCTGACCGTCAGCGATTTGCCGAGCATCGCCGTGCCGCTTTTGCTGGCCGGTCTGCTTAATCAGGCCGAATGGAACAACGCCTCGGGCCAGGTCTCGCGTTTCCTGTTATCGGGATTGCGGCTGCCTGATCCGAACGATGCGTATTTCCAGGGGCTGACGCTGGCGGACATGTCCGACCCGGCGAAGCTGGGGCCGATCAAGACGCTGCCGCTTTATCAACTGACGGGGCAGCAATACGCGCAACCGGCGGCGAAGCTGGGCGCGTACCAACTCACGCTTGCCAACGCGGCCAGCGTGCCCTGGTTGCAAATCAACGGCGCGGCGTCGGCCACCTTCGGTTTAACGGCGGATCAGCAAACGTTGATCGGCACGATTGCGAATAGCCCCATCGCGCCGCGGGTGGAAACGCTGACGCGGCTGGCGCTCTATCAAATGACGCCGCCCCGGCTGGCGCTGCAAAATCATATCGCGTGGCAGGCGGCGGTATTACCGGGCGGTTGTTTGAGCAGCGGCGGCGTGGCAGGGAATCCCTCGCTCTGGCTCTTCCCAGATTCGCTGGTGCAGCAACTGGCTGCCGCCAATGCGCAAAACAGCACGGCGTTGTTGTATGAATTGGTCGCGGCCAAACATCACGACCCCAGCCAACCGGTGACGGCGGACGAAGCCAACTGTTACGCCTGGGCCACCATCGTGGATGTCGAGATCGCGCTGCCCGCGACCGATCAACCCACACCCGCCGTCGCGAACGCTTATGTCATCAACGGCGCGGATGACACGGGCGCGGCCTTGCTGCAACAGGTTTATCAATACCTGTCTACACACAGCGGCACAGGCGCGGCGCTTTATTTGCTGTACTCGCCCAATCCCGCCAGCGGCAATCCCAGCGGCTTGGTGTCCGATCAACTCGACGCGGCGGCGAGCTATTTGCTCAAGACGAATCTTTCGACGCTGACGCACAGCGGCGGCGGCGACTTCGCGGCCTTCGCCACAGTTGACCCGACCAGCATCTACGCCGCGCCGCTCAGCGCCACCGCCGATTTCGTGGCCTTGCTGTGGGAAGCCAGCATCACGCGCAGCGGCGGCTTCTATCTGAATTACGTCAACGAGAACGGCAAGGCGGCGCTGCCCGCCAGCGTGTTTGGCGCGGCGACGACGGCGGCGTTGTCGCTGCTGGTGGTGCTGGATGCGCAAACGGCCAGCAAAGACGCGGCCATGCTGCCTTTCAACAACTGCGTCATCGTGGGCGATAACATTGACACGTCAACCACGACACTCTTTGTGCAACCGGCGCTTTACACCGTCCAGCCGGGCGATTCGTTGACTGACGCCGCCGACAGCTTCAACAAGGAATGGGGCACCAGCTATGGCTTCCAGGACGTGGCGAATTTCAATCAGCACGTGCCGCTGACGTTACAGGTCGGCGCGCAACTCACGGTTCCGAACAAACCCGCCTACACGGTTCAATACGGCGACACGCTGGCCGGCATCGCGCAAGCACAGTTCGCGGGCAGCCTGACAGCCTTGGCCGAGGCGAATCAGACCGCCGCGCTATTGGCGGCGGGCGGGCCGCTGCAATTCGCCAACGGCGTGCTGCAACCGGCGGCCACCGTGCCGCAGGGCACCGTCGGCTTCGAGTTGACACGCACCGCGCCCGACCCGGACACGGACGTGGTGGACACGCTCTTTAACCTGACCGGCTTTTCCATCGCCGCCGCCGGGCCGTTTTTGCAAAGCTGCGAGGGCTTGCCCACCACGCCCGCCGATAGTTGGCAGGCGCAATCCGACGGCTTGACGCCGCGCGCGTTGGACGACGTGCCCGCGACGCAGTGGTACTACCAGCAAACGCTGGTCATCAATCCCTTCGCCGCGCAGCCGCAAGGCAGCACGTCGCCCGCGTTGCCCGCCGCGCAAAACAATCCGTACAACGGCATCGGCGCGGGCGCGGCGGTCACGCTCAACCTGGACGTGCAGGACATCTTCGGCAACGCGCCCGCGCAGTCCGTGTTGCCGCCGCTCGCGGTGCCGGTCGGCTATTTCGACACGCTGAGCGGCTTGGCAAGCTGGCCTTCGCTGGCCGTGTCATACCAAGTCGCTTCGCCCCATGGCGCGCCGCAAATCGCCTTGAATTTGACGATGCAGCAGGCGCGCTACATTCCTTCGCTGTCGGTGCCGGTCGCGGCGGCGCAAGCCGCCATCAAGGCCGATTTGGCGAGCTATCAGAGCATTTACTATCAACTCGCGCAGCCCGACCTGACGTGTGCGTTGCAGACTTCGCTGGATACGCAAACGGCGGCTTACGCGCTCGACAAGACGCCGTTCTTCGCCTTCGCGTATGGCGCGTATGTTTATCTGGCCGCGCTGGCGAGCATGGAAGCCGTGCAACCGGTGCTGGACGGAACAGTGACGGTGGGCGCGTTGGCCGGGCAATACGGCGTGACCGCGCCGCAGCTTTTTGAGGCGAATCAGAATACGCTGCTGAGCAAGTTGTTTGACGGCGCGGCGCTGAGCGTGCCGCAAATGTACGCGACGGTGCAAAGCGATTCGCTGCAAAGCATCGTCAGCGCGCCGCAATGGCAATCCTTCCACCTGACGGTGACAGGCTTGGCTGCCTTGAATGCACAAGTGCCGCTGGGCGCGGGCGTGGATTTGAGCGCGCCCGCCGCCCGCACCGCTACGGCTGCCAGCACAGACACGCTAAACGCCGTGGCGCAACGCGCGCACGCTGCTGTGGCCGCGCTGGCCGTGGCGAATGCGCCGACGCCTGGCTTGTTGAAACAGGGCACGGTGCTGACCGTCGGCACGCAGCAATATACGCTGGCGGAGAATGACACTTTTGCCAACGCAGCCACGCAACTCAACGCGACGGTCGAGGCCGTGGCCCTGGCGAATCAATGGCTGACAAACTTGTTCGCGGGCAGCGTCACGTTGCAGGTGACTGACATTTTGAGCGGCGCGGGCGACACGCTGGCCGGCCTGGCGGCCTTGGTGAAAAGCGCTGTCGCCACGCTGGCAACCGCCAATGCGCAAGTACAGAACCTGTTTGCGCCGACGACCGACATTCAAATCGGCCTCAACACGCAAGCCGCGCCGCCCACGGCGACCGATACGCTGGCGAGTTGGGCGGGCAAGAATCAGGTCACCGTGGCGCAACTGGCACAGGCCAATCTCGCCCAGACTTTCATCAACGGCGCGCAACCGACCATCCCCGGCGCGTTGCAACAACCAACTGGCGTGGCGGGCGCGGCGCAATACAGCACCTATGTTGCCGCCGAGGGCGACACGCTCGCCGGCATCGCGCAAAAGTTCGGCACGACGGCGGCGGCGCTCACGGCGCTCAACGCCGGTTTGCAAACGGAAGTCACGCCGGGCAGCCGCTGGATTTGCCCGCCCATGCAGGGCGCTGCGCAGGGGCAGAACGCGCAACACACGCTGGCTGGGTTGGCAGCGGCTTACAACACCGATGTCGTAACGCTGGCTCAGGCGAATGCCGCCACGCTGGGCGTGCTGGCCGCACAGATCGCGTTGCCGCAATGGAACCTGACGACGGGCGCTTACGAGACGTTCAATTCGTTGGTCAATCGTTTGGCGCAGGCGAACATCCTGACCGAGGCGGGTGCGGCCTACACCGTGGCCGGCGTGGCGCAGGCCGTGGCGACGCTTGCGAACCTCATCAATCCGCAAGCTCTCATCACGCCCGTTCCGCCGCTGGCGCTCGACAGCAACGCCGTGACGATCACGCCGCACTTTGCGCAAGCGGTCTTCCCGCTCGCGGTCAATGTCAGCCTCAACCGCAACCCGCAATGGGTTGACCCGGATTTCGCCAACGTCGCGGCGGTGGCGCAGTCAACCTACAGTGTGCGGCCCGAACCCGACCAAAGCGAAGATGAGAACGCGGCCTTCACCTTCAACCAATTCGCCACGGCGCTGCAAAGCGCGCTGGACGGGCTTTTTGTCGCCACGGGCGATCCGCTGGCCGAAGGCGACGAACTGAATGCGAGCACGTTCTGGGCGGTGAATTTCGGCAACGGCGCGGGGCCGCAGTTGGGCTATCAATTCCAGGGCGGGCAGACCGCCTACTTTGCGTTGCCGCCGCTCTCAACCGCGTTGCTGGGCGGGCCGGTGGACATCATTCCGTATGTCAGCGGGCCGCATGTCAGCGGGCCGCATGTCAGCGGGCCGCATGTCAGCGGGCAAACGCCGCCGTTCACCGGGCCAGCGCAAACGCAAACTTTTCAGGCCGTTGATCTGGACGTGTGGCTCAATACCTTTCTGCAAAGCATTGACCTGTTCCTGTCGCCGGCCTATGCCGTGCCCGCCTACGCGCTCAGTCCGGCGGATGTGGTGGCAGTGATTGAACACAAGAAGAGCCTGGCGCAAAAGCTGGCCCAGCGTGTGACGTTGGTGTTGCAAGACGCGCCCACAGGCTCGATTGACGATGCACAAGCGGCCTTGCAACAGGCGTTGCTGACGCAATTGTCCAGCGCCTTCACGGTGGACACACTGGTGCAGGTGCCGGTCGGCGTGACTTCGGCTGTGCAAAACCCGCTGGCCGCGCCGCGCTTGTCGGGCCAGGTCGTGCTGGCGCAGGGCGATCAGCAATTGCCGAATGCCTTCAGCTTTTCGACCGCAAAAGTGGGACTGACCGAGGGCGGCGCGACGGCGACGTTCCTGTTCAGCGTCAAAGCGCCCGCCGCGCACAAAGAGGCGCAACTCAATCTGCAATACAGCGTCAACGAAATGGAACTGCCCGACCCGCACTCGGTCATCGGCGATTACGAAGGCTCGTCCTGGCTGAAGTTCATCCAGCCGCTGCCCGCGCAAACCGGCACGTGCAATTCGATCATCGGCAACCTAGCCATTCCGATCCCGCTGCGCGCCTATCCCAGCCCGGTCTCGCTGGTGACGCAAAGCGCGCAACAATCCGTGCCGCTGCCCGCCTCGGCGGCAGAGTTGCTGCATTGGGATTTCGGTTTTGTTTATCAGCACGACGACGCGCAACAGGACACGCCGCTGGTTGCGGTGACGTTCAACGCGGGCGCGCAAACGCCGCCGCGCGCAGCGCCAACCGATGTTGATGTGCAGGCGATCTTCCAGGCGCTGGCGCAATTTATGTCGGCCTATCCGGCGTTGAAAAACGATCTGGCCCTGTTGCCGCTGACGCCACCGGGCGCGGCCCCGGCCACGGCGCGCGCGGCGGTGCGGGCGTTCGCGCAATTGGTTAGTTGGGTGGATGCGGCTTGGCAGGCGCAGTCTCTACCGAACGCCGCGCTGCTGGTGACTGATACGTTCAACTATCAGCTACAAAAACAGCAGAGCGCCGACGCCGCGCCGGTGCTGACGACATTGACGCTGGCGGCGGTTGATCCCGCGACGGGGCAAGCCAAACCGAACCCCAGCCAGCTTTGGCCGGACGTGTTCGCCAGTTATAACAACACCGAATATCAACTCGCGCAGCTTGCGGCCAACGCCGCGCAGGCTGTTTATCAATACCCGGCCTCGGCCAAAATCCCGGCGGACGCGGCCCTGGCGCAACGCTTTGTCTTTAGCGTGGACGGCAGCCATCAACCGGCCAGTTGGACGATTGCGCCGGTCAAGGCGGGCGGGGCCGCCCGGGCGCAAGGCCTGACAACGATCACCACGACCGCGCCGCACGCCCTGAATCCGGGCGCGCGCGCGAATATCAGCGGTGTCGCCGACGCCAGCTTCAACGGCACCTTCGCGGTGTCGTCTGTGCCGACGCCGCTGACGATCACCTTCCCACAACCCAACACGCCCGACGCCACCAGCGGCGGCGGCACGGCGGCGGAATCGTTGCTGCCCGCCGGCACGACGCTGAGCGCGCCGCAGAGTTTTCTCTTCCGCGCGGTGAACATCCTGGCGCGGCAAAACGGGCGCGCGGGTGTCGAGATCGCGCGCAACCTGAATCTGGTGGCGGCGCCCACCAACCCGGCGTTTGTTTACCGCACGCCGCTGGTCAATTTTGCCAGCGCGGCGGTGCCGTTGGTGAACGCCGAAAACACCATCCCGCTGAACACGGTGAACACGCTCCCGTCGGTGATAAGCAGCGTCGCGCAGGCGCTCGGCGAATTTCTAAAGCAGCTCTTTAGCGGCCAGACCGGCGCGCTGACGATGCGGCTGGCGGCGGCCTATGCTTACCCGCTGGCGCAAAGCACGCCGGATGAATCAACACTGACGGCGCTTAGCCCGCTGGTGCCGATCACACTGATTCCGGCGTTTGCTTTCAACCCGGCGAGTGATTGGGATTGGACGCAAGCGGGCAGTTTCGTCAGCCAGGTGCAAGCCGTGCTCGACGCCTGGCGCGCCCAGCCCCAGCACGACCCGCTGCCGCCGCGCGGATTGTATCTGTTCGATCTGACTGTCTATGCCGGCGATAGCCAGTTGCAACCGCTGATTCACACGGCAAGTTTGCAATATCAACTTGACGCCCCGCCCACGCAAAACCTTGGAGGCCTCCGATGAACAACGTAAGAGCGAATCATGAAGTGGAGATGGAGCCGGCAACGGAGACGAAGTACCAAATGCCCGCAAAAACCCCTTTCGATCCGTCGCCCAACGATCCACAGAAGTCGCTGGTTCAGAAGGTGCTGGTTTATGCTTTTGACACGGATCACAACCAAATACCGCTGAAGACCCTGAAGCTCACGAATAACGCCGCTTTCCCCGTTTATCCGGTCATGCGGGATGGCAACGAGGCTGAGACGGCGCAGGGAAGCGGCGCGGGTTTATATGATCCTTACGACCCGGTTAGGACGGAATATCGCGGCTACATCGGTTACCAGGGGGACGACAATCAATACTATTTCGGCCTGCCAACGGGCCATACCATCACCATCCGGGTGCCGCTGGTTTTCTGGAATGGCGCACGCATGGGCATTGTGACCGATGGCAGATACCTGACGCCGGACGCGGGCGCTCCCAACCCGCTTCATTACGCTGCCAACGCGCAACGCGTCATCGTTGCCGCCGAACACGCAGACCCGCATGACACGTCCCCGCCCGACCCGCAAAAGGACGGAGTGGTCATGTGGTATCGGGCCAGCCTCATCGGCCCCGCGCTCGATTCGCCGGATCAACTGCTGGAATGGACGATTCGAGATCAGGAGTATTTGAGCAATCCGCAAATCAATGAGCGTACCCATCATTTGATCCCGTCTAACCAGAAAGTCACGCTCATCAATTACGATGTCTCTTATGTGGATAGCATGTTCCTCCCGGTTGCGATGGAAGCCCTCGATGTTCCCGTCCCCGCGCCGCCGACTCCCTTTAACCAGAATCGCGGGCCATACGGTTGGATCGGCTCCATAGACAAGCCTGAGGATCTCCAAACCAAAATCGAGGCCTTTACCGCCGCCCCCGGCAATAAGCTGCTGGGCCAGTATTTTGGCGGCAATGGTTGGCCTGTCTACAATATCCCCCCCGATCCGATTGGCGAGGTCAAGCTACCCGCCGGTCAAAATATCTTCGCGCAAAGCCCTTTGGCGGGCGCACTCTCCAGTTATGACGTGACCAACAATCATTTCATGCTGTCGAGCGGCGGCACGGGGCCTATCAGGGTGAATATCGGAGGCGCAGGGACGGCTTCGACTGGCAACATACTGACGCTCAGCCCGAACGAAGACGTGGATAAGGTCAAACAATTGCAACCCGAATTCACGATCCAAGGCTACGCGCCAGCGGGCCAGAAAAATCCGATTCAACCGGGAACCAAGATCGCCCGGATTCTTCATGTCAGCACAGGCGCGGGTGACCCCAGCACGCTTCAGATGGACAAGGAACTGGTCGCTTCGCAGCAAGGGTGCAACTTCGACTTCTTCAGGCCGGTCACTGATTATGCCTCCGCCGCGCTGATCAAGCTCTGGTATTCATGGGCGAATTACTATCTGACCCAAACGCAAAGCACCCCGCCGCAGACGGTCAGGGGCGCTGTCACAGTGAATAGCGCGACGCTGACTTTCAGCGAACCGGTGACCGGCTTGGTCGAAGGCATGCAAGTGACCGGCGCAGGTCTGAACAGTCCGAATCCCGGCAAAGAGACAGGCGGGGTCACGATCCTGGCGCTTGCCGCGGACAAGAAATCGGTCATCCTGAGCCAACTGGCGCGAGAAAATCACCCGCTCACAGAAAATCAGATGTACACGTTGGTGAAGCCGCAACCGCTGCCCTTAACGCCGGCAAGTTTGTTTACCCTGGATTTTTCCCAGGACCCGAAAGAACCCGCGCGCGACCCGCTGGAGTTTGCCAAAAAGGTCTATCAAATCATGGCCTCGATGGCCCAAATCCCGAAGAACCCTGACCCCCTGGTCAAGACCCCCCACGTGCTCGAACTCATGAATAATGTGATCGGAGGGAACATGGGATTCATCTTTGATACCGATGCGCGCAGGTTTTCGACGGACGGTCTGGCGATCTCGGCCATGATCCGCGACATGATCAAATCCGTCTTGCGCGGGGTCACCGATTTTACGCGTTTCCCTGAATTCGACAGCAACAACCAGCAGATTTGGTATCCCGACCCGCGTGTGCCGCGCTGCGGCCTGACCTTTAACGCGTTCAACCTCGATCCATTCGTCTGGTTCGTGCACGTGCAGTTGGGCTTTTCTGGGTACGGTTTCTCGCTGGACGATGACACGGCTGATGTCGGCGCGGGCGAAGCGGCCAGGCTTCAACTCACCATCGGCGGCGGCGCTGGCCTGCCGAACCAAAATGAATGGGCCATCCAGGCGGTGTATGGCCCCGTGAGCGGCAACGGAGACTGGGATCCGAATAAAACGGTGCGCTTTTACCTTGGCATCACGGGCGCCACGAATGCCGCTCCGATCACGATCACTTCGCCCAAGCACAACCTCGCCAACGGTGAGACGGTGACGATTGACCAGGTTGGCGGCAACACCGCCGCCAACGGTACCTGGACCGTCGCCAACGCCACCGCGAACACGTTCGAGTTGCTCAACTCCACGGGCAACGGCGATTACTCTGGCGGCGGCAGATGGACGCGCGGCCCGCTCTACTGCATCTCCGACGTCAATCGGCTGGACGTTTACTGGAAACTGAAGGGCGATGACCGTCAAGCCGGTTTTACGGGCGCGCTCGTCTCCGGCCCCGGCGTGCAGAAGAAAGGGTCGGTCAGAATTCAGCAACTGGGCGACGATAAAGAAGGCATACTCGCCCTGAACACCAAGCTGACCAATCCTGACGGCTCCCCCCTCGCCCAGGGCAATTACCAGTGGACGTTTTCCGCCAAGTAAGGGCCAAGTAAGGGCCAAGTAATGGCAGACACCAGTAATGTTCGGCAGCGTGCTTGATGGTGTGCCGAATATGACCCGTGCTTTGGGCTGACGTGAAAAGGGTTGTGCTGAAAGATTACTTTGGGATGCGCCAGCTTCGTTCACTGACGCATTCCGATGTTGAAAAATTCCAGCCTGAGCGGTTAAAGACCGAAACAGTGCGTGGGGAGCGCCGCACGCTAGCCGCCGTGAATCGTGAACTCAAACTGCCGCGCGCCGTCTGGCGGTTGGTCAAGGACGAAGCGCGCAACGAATGCGAGAGCGTCCATCGCGCGGCCAAAGTCTTTGAGCCGGTGGAGTGGAGGCGCGAGGCGTGGCGGCGCGCGCAATACCTCGCCATCCGCGAATCCTTCATTGCACAATGGCAGCCGCAAGGCGGCATTGATCTGGCGCTGATTGATATGCTGACGCAATCATTCGTCTTGTATCTGTATTGGAACGAAGTCTCAGTCACCCGCACGGAAACCGAAATGCGTGCCGATCCGCCCGCGTGGATAAAGGACAAGGCTTATCGGGAACAGGGCTACCCGCGTGAGCGTGGGCACGGTTATTGGAATCCGCCCTATGCGCACGAACAAGAAGCCGTCGAGCACGCGGCGCAGATGGCTGACCGTTATTTGCGGGCCTTTCAGCGGACGTTACGGGCGATGCGGGATTTGCGGCGTTATTCGTCGCCGGTCACGATCAATAATCCGCAGCAGGTGAACACTGCGGCGGAGGGCGGGCAGCAGGTGAATGCCATCAAATAGAAAGATTGAAAGTCGTCAGCAAAGAGCCTTGTCGTGTATAAGGGCTGCTTTATGATGGTCACCTCATCAAATTGCCCCGTCGCCGAATTACGTTTATGGACACACCGGAAGCTGTAGCACGCCAAAAAATAGACGCTGCTTTGCATCTGGCGGGCTGGATTGTGCAGAGCCGCGACCAAGTTAATTTGCACGCCGCACGCGGTGTCGCCGTGCGCGAATTTCAGTTGCGGCAAGGGTACGGAGCGGCGGATTACCTGTTGTTTGTAGATGGTAAAGCCGTGGGCGTAATCGAAGCCAAGCCCGAAGGCGACACGCTCACGGGTGTAGAAGTTCAATCCGAGCGTTACAGCGTAGGCGTGCCTTTGACTGTGCCCGCTCCCTTTCGTCCGTTGCCATTTCTTTATCAAAGCACGGGAATCGAAACACGTTTCACCAACGGCTGTGACCCTGTTGCGCGCAGCCGTCCGGTGTTTCATTTTCATTGCCCGGAAACGATAGCGAACTGGCTGGCGGATGACCTTGGGCAAGCGGGCTTACCCGCAACGTTACGCGCTCGGCTCCGCGAAATGCCTACGCTGGAAGAAAAAGGCTTGTGGCCTGCGCAATTCAAAGCCGTGCGGAATCTCGAAACTTCATTTAGCGAAGACCGGCCACGCGCGTTGATTCAGATGGCGACTGGCAGCGGTAAGACGTTCACTGCCGTCAATGCGGCTTATCGTTTGATCAAACACGCTGATGCGCGCCGCGTCTTGTTTCTGGTTGATCGCGCTAATTTGGGGCGGCAAGCGCTCAAGGAATTTCAGCAATTCACGCCGCCCGATAGCAACTACAAATTCCATGAGCTTTACAACATTCAGCATCTGGCCTCGAACAAAATTGACGGGGTTTCGCGCGTCATCATCACGACCATTCAGCGGCTTTACGCGATGTTGCAAGGCAAGGAACTCGATCCCGAGCTTGAGGAAGGCTCGCAATTCGACACGGGCGCAGGGTTGATTCGTGAGCCGGTACCAGTCGTTTATAACCCAGTAATCCCGATTGAATTTTTTGACATCATTTTCATTGATGAATGCCACCGCTCAATTTACAGCCTGTGGCGGCAAGTGCTGGATTATTTCGACGCGCATTTGATAGGGCTGACTGCGACGCCATCAAAGCAAACCTTCGGCTTTTTCAAAAAGAATCTGGTGATGGAATACGACCACGCACAAGCCGTGGCCGATGGCGTCAACGTGGACTTCGATGTTTACAAGATTCGCACGCGCATCACGGAAGGCGGCTCGACCGTCGAAGCCGGGCCGCTGGAAGTCGTAGGCCGCCGCGACCGCCAGACGCGCGCCGTGCGCTGGGAAACACTGGACGAAGATTTGAGCTACGACGCCAACGCGCTTGACCGCAATGTCGTGGCGGATGACCAAATCCGCACTGTCATCCGCACGTTCAAAGAAAAACTCTTCACCGAAATCTTTCCCGGGCGCACCGATGTGCCGAAGACGCTGATTTATGCCAAAGACGACAGCCACGCTGACGACATCGTCAAAGTCATCCGTGAAGAGTTCGGCGAGGACAACCGGTTTTGCGAGAAGATCACCTACAGAACTGGCACCGCGCGCATTGTCACCAAGCAAATGAACGAGCAAGGCGAAGCAGTCGAAGTCGTCAAATACAAATCCAGCGGCATCAAGCCCGAAGATTTGCTCTCTTCGTTTCGCAATAGCTACAATCCGCGCATCGCCGTGACAGTAGATATGATTGCGACCGGGACGGACATCAAACCGCTCGAAATGGTGATGTTTATGCGCTCGGTCAAGAGCCGCAATTTCTTCGAGCAGATGAAAGGGCGCGGCGTGCGTGTGATCGGCAAGGAAGATTTCCGGCTGATTACGCCCAACGTACCGCAAGGCAAGACGCATTTCATCATCGTGGATTGTGTGGGCGTGTGCGAACAGGAACTCAACGACACGCGCCCGCTCGAACGCCAACGCTCGGTTAGCTTCCAAAACCTGTTGCAAGCCGTCGCTTATGGCAACACAGATGCCGATGTGCTTTCGTCACTCGCCAGCCGTTTGGCGCGGCTCGAACCGCAGTTGGATGAGGGTGAACGCGCCGCCCTGACCGAAGCCGCGAACGGCACGACGTTGCGGTAAATCATCAGCGGTTTGGTCGCCGCGCTTGATCCTGACCGGCAGATTGAAGAGGCGCAGCGGCAACACGGTTTGCCCGCCGATGCCGAACCTTCGCCCGAACAGTTGGCGCAAGCGGCGGCGGAATTGCGGCGCGCGGCGGTCTGGCCGCTGGCGAGCAATCCGGTCTTGCGGGCGCAAATCCTCGCGTTGAAACAGCGGGCTGAACAGACGCTGGATGTCATCAGTCAGGATGAAGTGCTCGAAGCCGGATATTCCGCCACGGCGCGCGCACGGGCGCAAACGCTGGTGCAATCGTTCGAGCAATACATCGAAGAGCACAAAGACGAAATCACCGCGCTGCAAGTGCTTTACAGCCGTCCTTACGCCCAGCGGTTGCGGTTTGAGGACATCAAGGCGTTGGCCGAAAGCATTCAACTGCCGCCGCGTTCGTGGACGCCGGAAAAGCTCTGGCGCGCGTATGAAACGCTGGATCGCAACCGGGTGCGCGGCGCGGGCGCGACGCGGTTGATGACCGACATCGTTTCGCTCATCCGCTTTGCGCTGCATCAGGAAGAGTTGTTGATCCCCTTTGCCGACGAAGTGCGGGCGCGCTTTCAAAACTGGTTGGCGCAACAGGAACAGCGCGGACGCCGCTTCAGCGCCGAACAGCGCCAATGGCTGGAACTGATCCGCGATCACATCGCCGCCAACTTGCAAATTGAGATGGACGATTTCGATTACTTGCCCTTCATCCAACGCGGCGGCGTGGGCCGGGCATACCAAACTTTCGGAGAGGAATTGATGAATGAGTTGAACGAGGTGCTGGCTGCATGAGTAATTTGCCAAAGGGCTGGGTGAAAGCTGCTCTTGGAGAACTGCTTCACTTGGTCAACGGGTATGCTTTCAAGCCTTCAGATTGGGGGCAGGAAGGGCTGCCGATCATTCGCATACAAAACCTCAACAATCCTGACGCCAAGTTCAATCGGTGCCGCTATGAATTGCCGGAAAAGTTTCTCGTGAACTCCAGAGATTTGCTATTCGCTTGGTCTGGCACGCCAGGCACATCCTTCGGCGCGCACATCTGGCGAGGCGGCAAGGCTTGGTTGAATCAGCATATATTCAAAGTCGTGTTCGATCAGGCAAGCTTGAACAAAAGCTATCTGCGGTTCGCTATCAATCAGAACCTCAATGAGTATGTTGCAGCGGCACGCGGTGGTAGCGGACTTGCTCACATCACAAAAGGGCAATTTGAGTCATCGGAAATTCCCATTCCGCCACTCGCTGAACAACACCGCATCGTTGCCGAAATCGAAAAACAATTCACGCGCCTGGATGCTGCCGTAGCCAGTCTGCGGCGGGTGCAGGCCAATTTGAAGCGGTACCGCGCCGCCGTGCTCAAGGCTGCGTGCGAAGGCCGCTTAGTCGAAATGGAAGCTGCTCTGGCCCGCGCCGAACAGCGCCCCTACGAACCGGCGGCAGAACTGTTGCAACGCCTTCTCCGCGAGCGCCGCGCCCGCTGGGAAGCCGACCAACTCGCCAAAATGGAAGCGGCAGGTAAACCGCCCAAAGACGACAAATGGAAAGCCAATTATGATGATCCTCTTGCGCCTGACATCAGCACGTTGCCGAAGTTACCTGAAGGATGGACACACGCAAGTTTAGATGAGTGTTTCATCGTTGAGCGAGGGCGGTTTTCTATCCGTCCAAGAAATGATCCCAGATACTACAACGGCAAATATCCTTTTGTTCAAATTGGTGATTTACCTCGTGAAGGTGGGAGTATTGCAATCTACACGCAAACTCTAAACGAAAAGGGGCTTGAGGTAAGCAAGTTGTTCAAACGGGGAACTGTGTTGATTGCAATCGTAGGTGCCACTATTGCCAACACGGGCATATTAACTTTTGATAGTTGTTGTCCAGATAGTTTGGTCGCTATTCAATCTGACGATGAGGTTCGAGCGCAGTATGTTGAATTCTATTTGCGCTCAAAAAAGCTAGAAATTCGGGAATTGGCATACGCTTCGGGCGGGCAACCGAACATCAATTTGGCCCTTTTACAGCCTTATTGGTTTCCATTGCCCCCCTTTGCTGAACAGCAGCGCATTGTCGAAGAAGCTGAACGCCGCTTCTCCATCATTGACGACCTTGAAAGAAGCGTCATTGCCAGCTTGCAGCGTGCGGAGACATTGCGCCAGAAAGTGTTGCAAGACGCCTTCACCGGCAAGCTGGTCGAGCAAGACCTAAACGACGAATCGGCGAGCAAGCTGCTCGAGCGCATCAAGGCTGAACGATTGAGACGCGAAGCCGAAGAACACGAGAAACGAAAGGAGGAAAGAAAGACTGTGAAGAAGACCGGCAAAACAGCGACGGGCGAACGCCGCAAACTGGTTGAAGTGTTGCGCGAAGCCGAAAGCCCGCTTGCCCCTGAAGTGCTCTTCCGCGAAGCTGGCTTCAAACCGGAAGAAGTTGAAGCGTTTTACGACGAACTGAAACAAGCCGACCAAGACAACTTGATCACCGAAGACAAACGCCAAAGCGGTGAGGTTTACCTGAGCGCCCGCGCATGAGATTGCACGAACTCTGGATCAGCGACTACAAAAACCTGAAGGACTTCCGCATCCACTTCGACGCGGACAGCCCCATCACGGTCATTGTTGGCTGGAACGGCACTGGCAAATCGAACCTGTTTGAAGCTCTGGTCATCATCTTCCGCGATCTGGATTTGAACCAAGCCACGCCCTTCGCCTACAAGATCAAATACACCTGCCACACCGATAAAGTTGAGATTGATTACGATCCGGCGCGTCCCGGCAAAGAACGCTTGAAAGCCACTGTTACGCCGCTTGTCTTCACGCTCGAAGGAGAAAAGACAAAGAAGGAAATCCCGAAACCGGCCTTCGTCTTTGGGTATTACTCTGGCCCTAGCAATCGGTTCAAAGAACACTTCCTGGAACATCAGCGGCGTTATTACGAAGCGATCCTGAATGCGAAAGAAGCCACGCCAGCGGAATTGCGGCGGCTGAAATCCTTGCGGCGGCTGTTTTACGCCGAAACGCACCACAGCAAATATGTCCTGCTCGCCTTCTTTCTCAAACGCGATGAAAAGATTGACGGCTTTTTGCGCGAGTACCTGCGCATTGAAGGTTTGGACGGGTTGGAATCGGTGCTCTTCGTGATGAAAGAGCCTTCGTGGACAGGCAAGGAAGGCGACCCGCGTTTCTGGAACGCGCGCGGCCTAGTGCAAAAGTTTCTGGACAAGCTGTTTTCCGTTTCGCTCGCGCCTATGCGCCTATCGCAAAACCTGCCAACCGGTATCAAGAAACGCTCGAGGCAAGAACTGCTTTACCTTTACGTCCAAAGCTCAGAGAAATTGGCCGAGTTAGCGCAGGATTACGAAACGCCCAGCGATTTCTTTGCCAGCCTGGAAAGCGCCGACCTTTCCGAAGTCATCCACGATGTCATCATCAAGGTAAAAATCCGCAACCACGACGGCACGTTGACCTTCCGCGAACTGAGCGAAGGCGAACAGCAATTGCTGATGGTGCTAGGGCTGATGCGCTTCACGAAAGAAAAAGAGTCTTTGATCCTGCTGGATGAGCCTGACACGCACCTGAATCCGTTTTGGAGCACTGAATATCTCGACCTCATCAAAAGAATCGTAGACGACGAAGAAAGCAGCGAAGAGCCACAGTCACGTCACATCCTGATGTCTACGCACGACCCGTTGGTCATTGCGGGGCTGGAACGCGAGCAAATCCAAATCTTCAAACGCGATCAGGAAACAGACCGTTGTTATGCCGAAATCCCCGACCGCAGCCCGCGCGGGATGGGTTTCGAGGGCGTGTTGACCAGCGATATGTTTGGCTTCCGCTCCGCGCTAGACAAGCCGACGCTAGAAAAATTGGATAAGAAGCGGCAGCTTACGATCAAAGACCATTTGAGTCCCGACGAACAACGAGAGCTTGAGAAGTTAAACCAACAGATTGGCGAACTGGATTTCACCAACGTTGTTCGTGACGATTACTACCGGCTATTTGCCAGGGAAATGGCGAAGTACGAAGCCGAACACGAAATGCACGAAAGAGTGTTGACGCCCGCACAACGTGAAGCGCGGGAAAAGTTTGCTAAAGAGTTGGTTGCTCGATTGAAGAGGCAACAGAAGAAAGAGGATGAGCAAGAATGAGGTTCATTGACATCTCGACTTTCACCCCTAACGCTCAGTGGCTCGATGATGCGAAGACTGCAACGAATACCGCACGCGGCAAGCAAGAGGGCAAGGAACGGGCGGACTACATAAACGGTCAGTCAGACTTATGGACAAGGCTGAAGCCAAAGTTTGAAGAACTTTCCTTTCGCAAATGCTGGTATTGCGAGACACGCGAAAACAGGTCTGATCGGGCAGTTGACCATTACCGCCCCAAAAATAAAGTGCGCGATACAAAACCGTTATTTCGTGGATATTGGTGGCTTGCGTTCTGCCATAAGAACTATCGGCTTTGTTGCAATTGGTGCAATTCTCGCCGGTGCGACAGGGCGACCGGTGTCACGGGCGGCAAAGGTGACTACTTCTTGCTGATGGATGAAAAGAAGCGTGTCAGGATTGAGGGAGCTAGCTTTAAGCACGAAGGGCCTTTATTCCTTGACCCGTGCAAACCGCAAGATGTCGCTCTTTTGTGGTATGCCGATGACGGCAGAGTGATTCCAAAATTTGATGAGAAACAAAAGCCCGAAGCGTTTAAGCGGGCGGACAAGTCAATTGAGTATTACAACCTAAACGAAAGAGACATCAAAGAAGCGCGTCAAGTGCTTTACCACAAGATCAAAGAGTTGGTCGAGCAAGGAGACTATCACTTTGAAGACAGTTTTAATGGCGTGCCCGACGCGGATCATTCGCTAGGACAGGTCATAAAGAGTTTGGGCGAATTGATTGATAAAAAGGCGGAGTATTCTGCCTTCGCCAAAGCTGTTATTGAAGGATTCAAAAAGGCCGACCGCCTCTGGATGGATGCGATTGGAATGGTATAGAGAAAACACATGAGCAATCAATCATCTGGCCTAGTGCAGCGTCTTTGGAACTACTGTAATTTGCTGCGCGATGATGGCCTGTCTTATGGCGATTACGTCGAGCAATTGACCTATCTGCTCTTTCTAAAAATGGCTTGGGAGCAAACGAAAGGGCCCAACCCAAAGGTTTCTAACATCCCCGAAACGTATAGCTGGCCGAGTCTGATGAAGCTGGACGGCGAACGGCTGGAAACACGCTACCGCCGTGGCTTGGAAGAGTTGGGCAAACAAAAGGGGATGCTCGGTCTGATCTTCCGCAAGGCGCTCAACAAGATTCAAGACCCCGCCAAATTGCGCCGGTTGATCGCGGAGTTGATTGACAAGGTTGATTGGAGCAGCCTGTCAGCGGATGTGAAGGGCGACGCCTACGAAGGTTTGCTCGAAAAGAACGCGCAGGACACCAAAGGCGGGGCGGGGCAATACTTCACGCCGCGTCCCGTCATCGAAGCCATTGTCGAAGTGATCCGCCCACAACCTGGCGAGAAGATTTCCGATCCGGCTTGCGGCACCGGTGGCTTTTTGCTGGAAGCGCACCGCTACATCGAACGACACAACCCCAACTTGGATAAGACGCAAAAGCGGCATTTGAAACTTAAGGCATTGCGCGGCGTCGAGTTGGTGGATAGCGTGACGCGGCTCTGTGCAATGAATCTGCTCTTGCACGGCATTGGCCCTACAACCGAAGCCGAAGGCGAGTCGCCCGTCAAGACCGCCGATAGCCTGAGCAAAGAGCCGGAAGCGGAATTCAATGTCGTGCTGACCAACCCGCCCTTTGGTAAAAAATCCAGCGTGACTTTTGTCAACGAAGATGAGGACGAAGACGAAGACAAAAAGCAGGCGCTGACCATCGTTCGTAATGACTTCTACACTTCGACCAGCAACAAGCAATTGAACTTCCTGCAACACGTCAAGAGCCTGCTCAAAATTCACGGTCGAGCGGCAGTCGTTGTGCCTGACAACGTCCTGTTTGAAGGTGGCGCAGGCGAAACCATTCGCCGCAAACTGCTCGAAGAATGCAACGTGCATACGTTGCTGCGGCTGCCAACCGGCATTTTTTACGCGCAAGGCGTAAAAGCAAACGTGCTTTTCTTTGAGCGCATGGGGCCGGGGGCAAAGGCTTGGACGAAGCAGCTTTGGATTTATGACCTGCGCACCAACAAGCATTTCACCTTGCGCACACGCCCGCTTCAGCGCACTGATTTAAATGAGTTTGTGGAGTGCTACAAAGCTGACAATCAAAACCTGCGCAAACCGACTTGGTCAGAGGAAAATCCTGACGGGCGCTGGCGAGTTTATTCGTATGAAGAATTGCTTCAGCGCGACAAGCTGAGCTTGGATATTTTCTGGCTCAGAGATGAAAGCCTTGAAAGTTCAGCCAATTTGCCTGATGCCGACATCATCGCTGAAGAAATTGCCGACGACCTGCGGGCGGCACTCAGTCAGTTTGAAGAGATTCAGGAGGATTTGCGGTCAGGCAAAACGCAACGTGCTACTTTAGCACCAGCCGCCGTTTAATTAAGCGTAACTACAATGTGAACACAGCGCGTCGTCCACGACTGGTGTTGGAAGCGTGGGACAGGCTGAATGGCGAATAAGCAATTGCGGGTGGCATCCCGCCTGCAATCAGGCTAAAGTCAGCGTGGAGGCTGATATGAGCAGTGTTCAAGAAATCTATACACAGACCGTCCGCGTGTTGCCTGTGCGCGAAAGGTTATCGCTGGCCGCATTGATCCTCGACGACATAACCCAGGGCCAAGAGTTCGCCGCAGTGCGCCCACCTTTGAGCGAAGAGCAACGACAGGCGGCGCTGGCTGGGTTGATGCAACACGCCGGAGCGGTCAGCAGCGGCAATCCGCGTGCGGGTGACAACGAACAGATTGACGCCGATCTGGCGCGCGAATACGGCAAAGACCTGTAAGCGGAGAAGTCTATGTTGCTGGACACGTCCGGGCTACTGTGTTTTTTCGATGACAGCGACACCCGCCACACGCAAGCCGTCGCCGCCATTCAATCCGCCATAACCTTACTCACGCACGATTATGTGTTGGCGGAATTCATCCCCTTGTGCCAGACGCGCGGATTGCCGCGTGAGCGGGCGTTGCGGTTTGTGCGCGACTTGCTGGCGAACCCGATGGTTGAAATCCGCTGGACAGGTGAGGCCGATTATCACCAAGCCTTAGCCTTGCTCGAAGCCCGCCGTGACAAGACTTATTCGCTGTGCGACGCCTACAGTTTTGTGCTGATGCGCGAGCGTGGTCTGATCGAGGCCCTCACGACGGACAAGCATTTTGAGCAAGAAGGGTTTATCAAACTGCTGCCTTCCTGACAGGCCACCGACGACAGGCGGTCAACTTTTTGCCAGCGATGTCCACGTATCCGCGAAAACCCTATGATCCGCAAAGTTTCGAGCCGCAATTGGTGATTACCTACCTGAATACCACGGCACGACCGAAACCGAAAAGACGCCGCGCGGCGAACGCTTCCTGGATAATCGCAAGTTTGAAGGCCCCATCCCGGAGATGATCGAAAGCGCCTTTGATTACGTGATGGCAAGCATTCGCAAAAGCAGAATGGTCGAGGGCTTGTATACTCGCGACATCCCGGAATATCCCGAAGAGGCCGTCCGCGAAGCCATCGTCAACGCGGTGGCGCATCGTGATTACAGCCACTTCGCGCGCGGCAGCTATGTGCAAATCAGGCTCTTTGCCGACCGGCTGGAAGTGCAAAGCCCTGGCGGGTTGTACGGCAACGTGACGGAAGACACGCTCGAAGAAGAGCAATCCACGCGCAACCGTGTCCTGATGCAGTTGCTGGAAGACGTAACCCTGCCGGGCGGCAGGCACCTGGTTGAAAATCGCGGCACGGGCATTCGCGCAATGCTGGAAGCCATGCGCAAGGCCAACCTGGAACCGCCGCGTTTTCAGGACAAACGCGCGTCACTCTGGTTGACCTTCCGCAATCATACGCTGATGAGTCCACAAGCCATCGGCTGGCTCAATCAATTTTCCTCATTGCCGCTCAACGATCATCAACGGCTGGCGTTGGTCTATTTGCGCAACAATCAGCAGATCACCAATAGCTATTACCAGCGGCTGAATCACGTAGATTCTGTGACCGCCAATCGGGAGTTGCGCGGCTTGGTGCAACTTGGCCTGACCGAACAGCAGAACTCGCGGCGCTGGGCTTACTACATGCTGAGGTCAGGGAAGGATGTGCCGATGGTTTCGCCTGAACCGTCCGATGAGGAAAAGATTTTGGCTTATGTGCGCAAAGCTGGGAGCATCAGCAATGAGGAATGCCGCGCGTTGCTCAGCGTGACAATGCAGAGAGCCTCTTATTTGCTCAAGAAACTACAGACGCAGGGAACCCTGAAGCGTGAGGGGGAACGCCGCTGGGCGCGGTTTAAGTTGGCGTAGTTCTATTGGCGATCTATTAGCGTCTTGATTGCGAATAGATCGCTAATAGAAATTTTCTGCTGTGGAAGCCGCGCGAAACTGCGCGAATGGTTGACTGATTGTGGAAGTAAAAGCAAAACGGGCACCGGCTAGTGCCCGTAAGTAATTGATTTGCTTGATGCGCCCGGCACTACTCGAACGTGCGACCTTTTGGTTCGTAGCCGGTTGAGGCTACGTTGCTCAAGTTTTACACGCCGTTCCGTGTTGGTCAGTCAAGCCACTGGTCTGCAATACCTTACAGCCTTACTCTTGTAGCTTTTCGTTTCCAATTTATGACCCTGTGTTACACTCGAATGTGTTGTTTCAATGTGTTGTTCACAGGAGTCAATAAGAATGAAAGCTCGAAAAGGCTACGTTTTCAAACAAGGAAAAGTTTGGGTTGCGAGGATAACCTACGGCACCCCGGATGGGAAGCGCCACAACATCACCCGCAATGCGGCAACCAAGACCGAAGCCACCGAACTGCTCGATGATCTGCGCCAGCAGTACAAGGACTATGGGGCCAAGCCGCTCGAAGGGGCGCGGCTGAAGATGGCCGAACTGGTTGACGCTTACCTGAAGGCGAAGGTCAAGCCCGCCGAGTACCACGGCGACCGCAAAGTCGCGGGCATGCGCAACTGGCGCAGTCCGACGCTCTACGCCGCGACGATCAAGCAGCACTTCGGCAAGAAACGCATCAAGGACGTTACGCCCAGCGACATCGAAATCTTCAAAAGTCTGCGCCTAAAAACTCAGACGGTACGGGGCAAGGAACGCAGCATTGCCTCGGTCAACCGGGAGCTTGAACTATTGCGCGCCATCTTCAGCTTCGCCAAACGCGAGGGCTGGCTGTTGGTCAATCCGTTTGAGCGGTTGGAAGGTGTTATCAGCAAGGCTGACGAAACACGGCGGGAGCGCGTGTTGAGCAAGGCGGAAGAGGGCCGGTTGCTTGATGCTTGCATTGGCCCGCGCGCGCACCTGAAACCACTACTGCTGGCTGCGCTCGATACCGGCATGCGCAAAGGTGAACTGCTCACACTGCGCTGGCGCAACGTTGATCTGGCGGCGCGCACGATCACTGTGACAGCCCGGAACAGCAAGACCGCGCGTCAACGCACTGTCGGTATCACGACGCGCCTGTTCGGCGAATTAGAACACCTCTGGAAAATCTCACCGCAAGACGCCGAAGAGTTGGTCTTCGGTATCACCGACAACTTCAAACGAAGCTGGCTAGGAGCCTGCCGCGCCGCCGGCGTCGAAGGCTTCAGGTTTCATGACAGCCGCCATACCTGCATTTCACGCTGGGTGGCTTCGGGGCTGCCGATCCCGGAGATCATGCGCTTGAGCGGGCACAGCACACTGACGGCCTTTGCAATTTATGCGAATGCGACGGAGCAGACGGTGAAGCGCGGCGCCGATGCGCTCGACACCTGGCATGAGATGAACGCCATCGAAACGGTCAGCGCAATGGTGAATTGACCACGGCTTCGGCGTTGTAGTGGCACCGGAAGGCTAGAAGCGGTGAGTAAAAATGCTACTCCGAGATATATCTTGACTCGAAATGACACATCTGATAGGGTTTTTCCACTTCCTCGCTGTAACACATTTTCTTTCAAATGGTTTTGCAGCAAATTACAAAAGTGCGGCTGGGTGTGGTGGCCCGCGCGCTTTCGGAATTCAGAAAAGCGGTGGTTGAACAGAGACGTATACGTGCGTCCGTTCAACCACCGCTTTTTGTTTTTTTGACGCCACCAGATTTAGGGCAGCCGGTTTGATTGCCGTCGAGCGGCTGCCCCACGTGAACCGCACCGCGCGCTGAATTGCTCGGCGTGTGGTACGAATCCCCAAATGCATTTTCAATGAATGGAGGCACATGAGCAATCTTGAAAAACGATATTCGGAGACCGAAGTCATCGAACAGGGGTTGATCCCCGGCATCACCAACCGCATCACCCTGCATCGCAAACGCAAGGCGCGGCTGATCGGTTTTTACCGGGTTGGCAACAAAGTCTTCTATGGTGAGTCCCACATCGCGGAATTCATGGCGCGCTGCGAACGCAAGGCCAAAGGGCAGGGAGGTGGGCAATGACTCTTACAAACGCAAAGGCCGCGACGGGTGGCACCGTCACGGCCTTCAGAAACCAATCAGCAGAGCGGCGGATTGGGTTGACGGTTGCGAAAGTACCACAGCCCCCGCGCTCCACTCAACACGCATTTGCCGCGATTGACCGGCTGCTTGCCTGCGCGCTGGCGTTGGCGTGCTTCGACCTCGACTACACAGCCGAGATCGAATTGGCTCGCCAGTTGGCTGCTGCTGCAGAACGGAGGTTGATGGCATGAGCCTCTTCAACACACCACACACGCCGTTGCGTCGTGTCAATCGCCGCTATCCCTGCCCAATCTGCCAACACGCTGATTGGTGCAGTGTCCGCGAAGATGAAAGCGCGGCCATTTGCATGCGGATCGGCGACGGCGCGGCGACGCAAACCAAAGACGGCGGCTGGCTGCATATTTTGCGTGATAGCGAGGCTGCTCAGCGGGTTGCGCAGCCGGTTCGCCCGCGCAACCCGCAACCCAAGCTTGAACCGCTCACTGCACCGATTGACCGGTGCCACGCCGTCTACACCGCCCTGCTCGAATCGCTCACGTTGAGCGAACGGCACGCTGACGATCTGTTGCAGCGCGGCTTGCACGATACGGCGATTGCCTACGGCCTGTATGCGAGTGCACCAGACAGTGAGGTTGCGCAACGGCTCTGTAATGACTTGGCCGCGCGCTTCGATCTGTACAACGTGCCGGGCTTCTATCGCCAGGGCGCGACGTGGCGAATGCACGCTGGCGACTGGCGGCGCGGTTATTTCGTGCCGGTGCGCGACCTGGCCGGACGGGTTCAGGCGTTGACGACGCGGCTTGATGAACCAACCGAGAACAGCGCGAAATATCTGTGGCTGTCGTCGCGCGGCAAATTGGCTGGCGCGTCCAGCGGCGTGCCCATTCATTTCGCGGGGCGGCATCTGTTTGACAAAGGCGATGCCATCATCACGGAAGGCGCGTTGAAGGCTGAGGTCATTGGGCAGTTCGCCGAATGCGCGGTGGTGGGGCTGGCGAGTGTGACCGCGCACAGAGCCAACCTCGGATACGCGCTGCGGGCCGCAGGTGTCCGGCACGCTCGCATCGCCTTCGATGCTGACTGGCGCACGAACCCCGCCGTCCGCACGCAACTCGAACGCCTCGGCAAAGAATTGCAGGAAGCTGGCCTTGTCGTCTCCTTGTTGGATTGGTCACCGACCGAAGGCAAAGGGCTGGATGATGTACTGGCGAAGGAGGCGGCTTGACGAGGACATCAATGATTGCGCCAGATGTGCACGAAGTGTCGTTTGCACAACTACAGCAACAAAAGGCCAACGGCAAGGCGGATGATTTCGCTGCCGTATATGCGGGTACGGGAGCCAAAGCTGCAACAGTGCCGATTGCCCATGCGCAAGTGTTGCGGAACATTCTTGGCAGGTTGGAGCTTTACGCTGAGTTGAAGCGCGATGGTCTGAAGGAAAAGCAGTTGTTGGTGCTAACGATCCGGCAGTTACTTGACGTGGTTAAACAGCAGCAATTTCGGCTGGCCCGAAAGAATGACTTTGTTTTCGTTTACAACGGCGAATACTGGCGCGAGGTTGACCGTGACGCTTTGAAAACGTTTCTCAGTCGTGCGGCGGAACAGTTGGGCGTGGGGGATGTGACCGCGCAGCACTATGAATTCATTGACAAGCTCTACCGTCAATTTCTTGCCGCAGCCCACTTTGAGGAAATCGAAACCGATACCGAAAAAGTTTTGATAAATCTGCGCAACGGCACCTTTGAAATCAGCGCCAGCGCGCAGCAGTTGCGCGTTTTTGACCCTGCCGACTTTCTCAAACACCAGCTTCAATTCCAGTACGATGAAGCGGCAAAAGCTCCAAAATTCCAAGCTTACCTTGCGCGTGTGTTGCCAGAGCCAGAATTGCAAAACATTGTCGCCGAGTATTTCGGCTACATCTTTACGCGCAACCTGAAGCTCGAAAAAGCCCTGCTTTTGTATGGCGGCGGGGCAAACGGGAAGTCGGTGTTGTTCGACGTGATGAATGCGCTGCTGGGCAAAGAGAATACGGCCAACTACTCACTTGCCGACTTGATGCAGGAGCACAACCGCGCGCAAATCGCCAACAAATTGTTGAACTATGGCAGCGAGATCAACGCGGCGGTGACGAAAGATGTGTTCAAGAATTTGGTGAGTTGCGAACCGATCATGGCGCGGCTGAAGTACGGCAACTCGTTCCTGATGGAAAACTACGCCAAGCTTTGCTTCAACTGCAATGAGTTACCGCGCGACATTGAACAGACTGACGCCTATTTTCGGCGCCTGTTGATTGTGCCCTTCCGCGTCACCATTCCTGAAGAAGAGCAAGACAAAGAGTTGGCCCGCAAGATCATCGCCAGCGAACTGTCCGGCGTTTTCAATTGGGTGCTGGCCGGTTTGCAACGGCTGCTCAAACGCAAGCGGTTCACCGATTCAGAGATCGTGCGCGACACGATCAAAGCGTATCGAGAGGAAGCCGACAGCGTGGCCTGTTTCCTGAACGAATCTGAACTCAAACCCGATGGCTTGTTGAAAGAAGTCTATGCCGGCTACCGAGCTTATTGTTCTGATTCCGGGATGAAGCCGCTGGGCAAGCAAAACTTCCGCAAACGACTTGAGGCGCACGCTTACACCGTCGAACTGAACCCCAGCAGCAAGATGATGATCGTTTTCAAGCAAGCGTAAGAAAGTAGAAAAAATGTTTTTCAAAACTCCGAAAATCCGAAAATCCGGGATGGCGGCATTTCCACAGAACTCAAAGAAATGCCCCCAAGCTCAGTCTTATCAAGGTGATAACCAGAATTTAGGCATCTTCGCCGGATTTCGGGTTTACCGGATTTTCGGATTTTCGGAGTTTTGAAAAACATTTTCGGCTCATGTGTAGTCAGTTTGCATCGCCAGGGGTAAGCTTAGGGAATGATTGACTTTCCCCTTAACGATCTCCTAGATGCCGAAGCCTGCACGTTGTGGTTGGCGCAGCAGCTTCATCCGCACGGCTTGTGCTGTCCGGAC